>NZ_CP015363.1:608981-913471 GCF_002078355.1 Ferroplasma acidiphilum
ATTACTCAGAATACTGGAGTCCATGGATAATTTTCCGGTGATAAAAGAAGCATTCAACGAGGTAAAATATGATGTAATGGATGTTGAGCGTGCAGCATGGTTTGTGAACGATGTAATATCAAAGAAACATTACAAAATAAAGGATTATTCTACAGAAACAAGCCCATTTTCATACAACCTTATACTCTCAGGGGTTTCTGATATAGTGCTCATGGAGGACAGGTCAAAACTATTAAAAGAACTCAGGAGCAAACTTCTGGATAAAATATATGGAACAGAGGGCATAGAATTTCTTATAAAGGACTCAAAGCTGGTTGAGAACTACTTCAAAAATAAGCTCCCGGCAATTCAGGATATTGAGAGTTATAGAGAATTTCTGGAGCATTTCCTTTACGTTGACCCTTTCAGGAAAAAATTCGACTCACCGCTGGAATATGCTACGGTTGATCTGGATGAAATGACTGAACAGCTTATAAATTCTGGAGAACTTATGTACTGTTTTATACGATCGGATCAGTGGGTATCCAGGGAATATTATCCGGTGGTGTACCATCTCTTCAGAAGGGAAATTGAACTGAATAGCAAAGATACAGAAGTTTACAATCATATAGACAATTCAAGTTTTAACGAATTGAAAAAAACAGGAATGCTGGAACAGGATCTGAAGGATAGCCTGATAAAACTTGAATCGGGCTACCGTATCAGAAAAATTATAAAAAACGGAAACCAGTATTACATAAGGAACCAGGAAATGCCTGAAAAACCGGCTAATGCAATGAAACAGGCAGTATCGCTCATTCTTTCATCGTACGGGCCACTTTCTTTCGATGAATTGTTGATCAGGCTCCCTGTTGATAATGGAGAACTGGAAACAACGCTCAGGGAAATGGAGAGAAGTGGATCTTTAATTTTCGATTACATTACCCCGATTTTCATGAAACAGTATATGATGAAGCAGGATTTCGATGCCATTGTCAACAGTACATCATACGACGTGTCAAGAAAGAGGATATCAAATTTCTCCACAGATGTTGCCAGCATTGAGGACTATTTTGAGAAATACGGTTTTGCCTTCGATGTATATGATATAAAGGTAAGGACATCGCATTTCCGCCTGGAATTGCTGGAGAAAGCTATAAAGAATGGAACGGTATTCTATACCAGGGCTATAAAAAATAAACATGTTTACATTGCTAAATGGCTCATGGACATCCTCTATAACTTAAGGGCAGAAAAGAATGGGCCGGAAGAGGCTAAAATACTTGATTATATTGAAAAAGGCGTAGATACAGAAGAAAAACTTTCTGAAATAACAGGATTCGATATAAAGATAGTAAAGGCAGTAATTAAGAATTTGCAGTTTAAAATACAGGTGGTAAATGGGCCTGGTGGAGACATCCAGGTTTACAACCCTGAGACAGGGATAGATGTAAATAACATAATCGAAAAATTCGGCCCTATTACAGCAAGGGAACTTGCAAGATTTTTCTGGATTAATCCTGGAAAAATAGATTATTCCAGGTTTGCTCCCATTTACTTCAGAAATGAAATTTATTACGGGGAGCTTCCTGACGCACCTGAAAATACATCTATAATTGTAAGAAAAAATGACCCACTCAGCCTGTATCTCGGGAAATATGTAAGGAATGACGATTATAACGCACGGTTTATTTACCATGGTTCTGAAGAAACAATGTTTTACATGGAAGAGAAAGAACCCGGGTTATGGATTGAGAACCTTGATTTCGAAAGCGGAAAAAACACCGGATTTCTTGAGACTATTCAAAAAGCCGCAGAACGTACAGGAATGGATTCTATAATAATTGACAGTGCAGATCAGGGCCTTCTGGATACTGCAAGTGGCTATGGTTACAGGGTTTCAGGCAATTATATCTATAAAGGGGATTTCGAAGTTATAAATATGGACATGGAGGGGCTATTATCTATGGCCGTAAATCTTTATGGATCAAGAAAAGGAACAATGAATTATAACGAACTCACCCGAATATTCTTTGGATTCAGGACAGATATGGAAGCATATTATTCCGGCATCAGGAATGTGGAACTGGAAAATTACTATAGTTCCATGCTTATATATACATTTGACGGGCCATTCAACGTGCAGGCATATGGCACAAAAAATGTCATAGCCCTTTATAAAGCTATCAGGAAACGTGAACTTACAGAGGAAGAAGAGACTGTGTATAAATACCTGATATCAAGGAATGCCACGGAAAACGAATTGGTTAAATCACTAAAAATGAACTCTTTTAAGGTTAAAGAAACTATAAAATCACTGTATAGCATGAATGCTATTGCAAAGGACAAGTCAAAGAAATATATAACAATAAATGATGAATACACAAGGATAGAAGCAATAGAAATCCTGTTAAGGGAACTGGTAAAGAGAATTGGGTTCTTTGATATAAAAATATACAGGAACATGGTAGGAATTTACACTGATGTAGAATATAAGCTGGTTGTTTCGAAACTTCTGCATGAACATACAATAAGGGAAGTACTGGTACCGGGAGAAAACCGGCTTATCTACATAGGCATAGATTTGCCAGGAAAGGCCATTAAGCATAAAATCTCAAGGATAATCCCTCCGAAGGACATTATAGCTTTAATATTCCCGGATTTCATCAAGCTAAAGTTCCATACGGTGAATAGCTACCTGTTCTTTATGGAGGATTCAATTAAACTTTCTTTCTCTGTTAAAAAAAGTGGCAGGTACCTTGGCATTAAGAATATTGTAGGGGATACCAGCTATAGGGATATGGCGAGAATCGAATTTAACAATACTGGATATATACTGTCAAATTAATAAAATTAAAATACCAACTCTATAAGCGTTCTACATGAATGAAATTTGGAAAAATAGCAGTTTATAACTACTTAAAGGAAAGATGAATATCATTACAGGTATGTTATATATATTCCCCGGATTAGAGATCGAAATACGATTTAATATTAACGTCTATATATTTATAACGTGGTATATGTGAGCATTAATAATATTAAATTGGGTAGTATATAAACAAGTATATAAATAATGGAAAATAATGTTTAAAAAGAGATAAGAATTAATTATCGCGATAATATAAATAACTTAATCTTAGTTATTACATGCGAACAAAAGCTACACGAACTCTGAATTAAATGCAGAAATTAAATGGGTATTAGCAATAATATATTGCTTTATTAATGATTGATTTATTATTTAGTAGTTAACCTTTTCTAAAAGGTATCCGGTAAATATAGGGCAAAATTTAAATACATTTATAAATTATCTAACTAATGAAAAAAGGATTGAAAATTATAATAGTAGTTGTGGTTGCAATAATCCTGGTCAGTACAGCTTTTTTGGTACTGTATCATCCGACGCATGCATTCACAGACACATCGCAGACAGCCGCCCCAGAACAATTGGACCCTGCTACAGGATTTTTTACCACTAATGGGCCTCTATTCTCGGCAGTGTTTCAAACTCTTGTAGAATATAATGGCAGCTCCACAAATGTGACACCGGTACTGGCTAGCCATGTTACGAATTTAAATGATACACATTACATATTCACAATGAGAAGTGGTGCCAATTTTAGCAATGGCCAGCCTTTAAACGCAACATCTGCATGGTTCTCATTTGCAAGAGGTATAGTAATGGGTCAGGGGCCCTACGCAGCTGATTACTCTGGAACATTGTTCAATGGAACTATGGCTGGAATAACCGGAGTGTACCTTCCTGTTGGCATAATACCTGCACTTATAAATGCAGGTTATCACATATCAAACACAACGTATAAGGTAAATAAAACTGTTACTATGAATACTTACAATTACACAATTGCAGGAAACGACCTTGCAAGCATACTATCTCATTTTAACTACAATGCAACTGAAATGAAAGTAATGAACTATGCTAACCAGTCACTTGTCGTAAACAGTAATGGGACATTCCAGATAAACACTGAACATAAATACGCTTTTCTGCTATCTGCTATAGCGGGATGGTGGGGAGACATAGTAGAGCCAAGTTATGTTGATGCACATGACGGCGTTCAGGTGAATACGCCCAATTCTTATTTAGATGCTAATGGTGTAATAGGTTCCGGCCCATACGAAATATCAAGCGTGGGAAAAGGTTTTTCGACAATAGTGCTTAAAGCTAACCCTAACTACTGGGTAACAAGTGCAATGGTTAATAACGGCAGTATAAGTGCAATAGCCAAGCCAGCAAGCATAAAAACTGTAGTTATAGACTATGGATTATCCCACGCAGACAGGCTTGAAGATTTCGATAGGGGAATATCGCAGATATCGACAGTCTCACCATCATCGTTTAAACAGATGATAAATGGATTCCATAATAAAACAGAAAGAACAGGCGCTCTTGTTAAATCATATAATGAAATAGGTGTATTCTATATTTCAATGAACACTCAGAGGTCCTATACAAACAACACTCATTTCAGGGAAGCATTGTACAACGCTATGAATTACACTGCACAATTAAAAGTATATAACAATAACTATAACGGCACACCTGAAGCTTACACAGAACTAGGACCGTTATCCCCTGTATTTGGGAAAGCATACTATAATCCAAACAACTACCCCTTGCCTAAACAAAACCTTACAGCCGCAATAGCAAACATTACTACAGCTGGTAAAGAGATGGGCTTTTATGTTACATTGCCCAATGGTTCAAAAGTTGGTGATACAAGTGGAACAGATCTATCGCATCATACATTCGCTATAACCGGAATTAGTCCCGCAACAAGTATAGAAACAGCTTCCATGTCAGCCGCAATAAGTTCATTTACCCACATTGGACTAACATTCAAAACTTCACTCGTTACAGAATCAACAGTGAGTGGTTGGACCAATGCTTCAGCAACTCCGCATTTTGTTGACCTTGGCTGGCTTCCCGATTATCTTGATCCTATTGGACAGCAGTTGATAGATGTATACAGTCCAGCGGCAGGAGGAGCATTCGGTGGAAATGATGCATGGGTAGATAACACATCTCTAAACGCCAACTTTACAAATTTGGATTTCAAAAACATATCCGATCAAAAACAGGCTATGTACAATGTACAGAATCTTACATATAACCAGTATGCATATATGTGGACACCAATGCCAGATGCAGTATATTTCGTTGCACCAAATGTTCATGGATTCGTTTACAATAATATAACTTCCTCCTACTTTTACAACATGATGACATTTACAGGAAAGTTGACAAGTAGTGTTGGATTCATGACATTATACACACTAGTAGCTGATATCGAAATGGCATTTACAAATGCCGCCCCAAAATTTTAATTTTTAAATAATTTTATCTATTAATTTTAAATAATTTTTCAAACCATATTTTTTCAATGATTTTTAATTGATTATTCTAAATAATGTACAATCACGCAGGCAACTATCCGAATTATGTTAATATAAAAAATAAAAGGTGTAGACAGTGATCATTTATGAATAAACTGTATGTTTTCTATAAACCTCAATTTTCAATACATGTATGGATAGATATGATTATGATTTACACCTAAAATAATTATTTTTCAGTTGAACTGTGAATATTTCCAAATCTATTTCATAGGTTTTCCCAGGTTGACTTTAATGTACATGGGGGTTATATCAAAGGCACATTGAATTTCTATTTAGATATTTTTCAATGAAATATCTGTATCAACGCGATCGGATCATGCCTTGTAATCATGTTTTTATAGTCTACCCATGTGTTTTTTGCTTGTTTCTCATAGCAATTAATTTACATGAATGAATATCTGGAGATATAGTTAATCAGGTATTTAAATTTAGGCCTATTATAATTGCGAACATATATTAAAATCTTAAACGCCTTAATAGTGTAAATACTATAATAGAGATTGTAAACAGATATATGGAAATATAAATTAGTACTTCTCAGAACCTATTTTACACGATAGATCAGCGAAAATCACTTTGGTATAAAATAAATTGGAATATAGGGGTTTGCCCATGTAGACATGGTGAAATAAAAATTTCAAAAATCTAACTGGATCGTTTGATATGCTCTAATTCAAATGTTGCGCACTATGCACAATATTTTCATACGTATATATGAAAAGAGAGACATATACTAACTTTACTCAATAAAACCACAAAATGGCCACTGGGTTCGCTTATCATTGTCATAATTTAATTATGATTAAATATTGTACAGGTACTCAATATGCATATTAATATTGCAGAATAACCCTGGTTATCCCTGCTTAATCCCGATATTGTTGTTATTTAATTGTATCTGGATATCATCATGAATTTTTTCTGCATCTGGAAGATCCTTTAAAAGATAATTTTTTGTTTTGGTAATTATATATATAGAATGTAAACCAAATTTCCTTTGAAGATAACCCTCTGTAATAAAAAAATCTTTTATATTCTGATACTTTACTATGTGTGATGCAAAAAAATTTTTTATGTATAAATGGTCTTCGTATATCTCTACTTTATAACTCATTTTGTAGAGGATGTAAAGAATACTTACAAGATAAACAACACCAAGAAAGATGAGATAATTTAAAATGGTTTTATTGTTGATTCTAAGAAAAACAGAAAAAATTACAACAAGAATTGTTATTTTAATCAGTGTTTTTTCCATCCCCCTTATCCATACAGCCAGCATAAAACCTTAACACCATCTACATCTCTAAATTCAGGTTCTGTTTTTTTACATATATCCATAACTTTAGGGCAACGATTGCTAAATTTACAACCCGGAGGAACATTAATAAGGCTAGGCACATCTCCTACCGGTGACGCTAATTCTTTCTTTTCAAAATCCGGAACGGACGCAATTAAAAGCTGTGTATACGGGTGCTTTGGGCTCTCAATAATTTTCTTTGTATCTCCGTATTCAAATATCTTCCCTGCATATGTCACGGCCATTTTATCGGTTAAATACTTGGCCACTCCTATATTATGAGTGATAAATAAATATGTAAGGTTATACTGTGCCTGGATATCAAGCAGCAGATCCAGTATCTGTGCCTGTATAGACTCGTCCAGAGCAGAAGTAGGTTCATCTAAAATTAATAGGTCTGGCGCTTTTATCAGGGCCCTTGCAATGGCTATTCTCTGTATCTGGCCACCAGACATTTCTTTAGGTTCCTTGTTTTTAATTTCATCATAATCTAATCCAACCAGAGACAAAACTTCTTTCACCTTTTCAGGATCGAACTTGCCAAGAGGCTCAGAAACCAGGCTTTTAATTTTCATTCTCGGGTTTACCGATGTATAGGGATTCTGAAATACCATTGAAGTATGTTTTCTCACTAGAGATAAATTCTTTTTTGTGATTTTATCTTCTTCAAAAAACATTTCACCTTCTGTAGGCATTTCTATTGTTGAAATGAGTTTTCCCAGAGTTGTTTTCCCGGAACCCGATTCTCCAACAACACCCAGTATCTTACCTTTTTCTATCTCTATCGATACATTGTCCAATGCTTTAACGTATACAGGCTTACGCCTGAATATAACATCCAGCAATTGCATTTCCTGTGTTAGATAGTATTTTTTTATATTGTTTAATGTAATTATATTACTCAAAGAGCCAGCACCTCACTTTATAGTCTCCGCCAATAGATATAAGCGGAGGTTCTTCCACTTCGCACTTTCCAAATACCTTCTCGCATCTTGTGTGAAATCTGCAACCCCGTGGTAAATTAAAAAAAGAAGGAGGCGCGCCTTTCAGATAATACAGTTTAGAATTCGTTTTATAATCGGTAGGCACACTTTTTAATAAAGCTATAGTGTAAGGATGTCTTGGATTTTTAACCAGAAGATCTGAACCATTAAATTCCATAATGGTTCCCGCATACATCACCATAATTTTATTCGATATCACGTATGCCAGGCTAAGGTCGTGTGTGATAAAAATAATTGACATACCATAATCTCTATTCATTTCCTTTAATAGATTTATAACCTGTGCCTGTATTGTTACATCAAGTGCGGTAGTTGGTTCATCTGCTATCAGTAATTTGGGCCTTAAAATCAAAGCCATTGAAATTACAACTCTCTGTACCTGCCCACCTGATAATTCGTGCGGAAATCTTTTGATAATCTGTTCTGGATCCGGTAGCCTGACAGACTTGAGAGCTTGAATGATAACATTATTGAGATGTTCTTCAGTAGCATCACTTTTGTCCCTTTCAGCCTTAATTTTAGCAGCTTCAATTAATTGATAACCAACAGTCTTGACTGGGTTTAAACTGTTTAATGGATTCTGAAAAATCATAAATATTTCAGTACCTCTGATCAACGTCATTTCATCTTCGCTTAATTTTAACAGATCTTTGCCATCAAGAACTATTTCACCAGACTCCTCCCCTGATGGTGGAAGCAAACGTGTAATTGCACCACCAAGGGTACTTTTTCCAGATCCCGATTCACCTACTATGGATATGGAATCACCTTTATCCAGGTTCAAAGCGAAGTTATTTAGTACTGTTGACTTTCCATTCACTGTTTTGTATGATACTTTTAAATCTTTAATTTCAAGAAACAATTTTTGCACCTCAGTAATCTATCCTGTTGTTAATTATATCCTGATACCTATCACCAACGAGTACGAATCCAGCAACTATGATAAGTATGCTAACACTTGGAAATACAGAATACCACCAATCTGCTGGTAGGTATCCGAGACCATTGGAAGCCATTGCACCAAGTTCTGGTATCGGTATTGTTAACCCGATTCCAAGAAAGGCAAGTGTGGCATATGTAAGTATCACATTTCCAAAATCCAGTGCAGCGTATGCTATAACCGGATCAATACTGTTCAAAAATAGATATCTAAAGAAAAGGCTGATCTTCTTTACGCCATTAATTTTAGCAGCCTGCATATAGTCCATATTTTTGATCTTTAATGTTTGCCCTCTGAAAAACCTAGCGTAAGTAGGCCACCATACTATGG
Organism: Ferroplasma acidiphilum; assembly: GCF_002078355.1. Taxonomy (NCBI): domain Archaea; kingdom Methanobacteriati; phylum Thermoplasmatota; class Thermoplasmata; order Thermoplasmatales; family Ferroplasmaceae; genus Ferroplasma; species Ferroplasma acidiphilum. The sequence goes on from NZ_CP015363.1 coordinate 617,956, forward strand.
ATAATGATATAATAACAGCATCAAATCCGGCCTTTAAAGGAATAGAAATAGCAATAACCAGAATCAACGCAGGTATTGATAGAAAAGAATCAGTCAATCTCATTATAATGTTCTCTATCCAGCCCCCTTTCCACCCTGATATTATTCCCAGCAGTGAACCAATTATTATAGCAGAGAATACTACTATTACAGCAACAAGTGCATCTCTTGGCATTGAGTATAGCATCCTTGAAAGTATAGATTCGCCATCGAAATTTGTACCGAAGATTAAAGCTAATGAATGCGTTGAAGGGCCTTCCAGAGAGGCTGCATAATTGATCTTAAAGGGGTTAGACGGTAATAGTAGATATCCAAGTTTTGAATCACTTGTATAAGAAGCTATATCTTCTAATAGTCCCTGTATTAATGACCATACAAAAAACCATCCTACTATTATAATACCTATAATGGCAGACTTATCTTTGATAAACTGACTAAAATAACCTGCCTTTTTAAACGTAGTAGTTTTTTCAAATGTATTCTCATCTATCATCTAACTCTCACCCGTGGATCTATTACTCCATAAAGTATGTCTGCTGCTAAATTAGCTATAATAATTGATATTGCAATTATAACAGTGGTTGATAATATCGCAATATAATCAAGTGTGTATATGGAATGAACTATAAACCAGCCCATACCATGATAGTCAAAAATATCTTCAACAACCACGGCGCCAGCAACTGCATAACCGAACGTCAAAGCCAGCAATGTAATTATAGGTATTGAGGCATTTCTCAAAGCCGCCCCATATACTGCGCTTTTTCTGCTTATTCCTTTCATTAACTCCAATTTAAAATAATCTGATTCCATAGAATCAAGCATAGATGATCTAGTTATCCTGGTAATAACTCCAAAACTCAGAAGTGCTATTGCCAGAACTGGCAAAATCATATGCTGTATCAGGCTGAAAAAGTAGGGCAAGTCACCTGCTATTATTGCATTTAATAGTGGGAATGCTGCCACATCTGGTGGAGCAATAAGAGTTGGGCTAACCATCCCTGTGGATGGCAAAAGTCCGAGATCATATGCGAGGAATAATTGTATAACAATCGCTATAAAAAATGGTGGTGAAGCCCATGTTACAAGGTAAACACCCTTAACTCCCTGATCCTGTATTTTTCTTCTATGGGAAGCACCAAATGCACCAGTGTATAGCCCAAGTAAGGTGGAGATTATTATAGCAGGTATAACCAGTTCAAGTGTCCTTGGAAGGAATGTTCCTATAAGGGTAATTTCAGGTACGTGATAAACTGGATCATAACCTAAATTACCCCTAAACACATTACCTATATACAATAATACCTGTGTATACAACGGAGCGTTAAGATGATATTTTATGATTATGGCATTTATCTCAGCTCTGGTATGGTGCCCTGAACCAGCATATATACCAGCTAGAGCATCTGGCGTAGGCGCAATTAAGTGTATTAAAAAGTATACTATTACGATAATAAAGATTAACGTAACAACTGCATAAATTGCCCTTCTTACAATATACAGAATTAAATTTGTATTCATGCAATTGACAAATTAAGATATAATATTTAACATTTGTGTTGAAGAAAATGTCAAAATTGTTATTTGATAAAATCTCTTAAAGTAAATGTTTATAAATTATATATAATAATTGAGCATTAAAATTCAACACTAATTCTGAATAATGGTCGTTAATCATTTGAAATTGTGCTATGATTATTATGCAATAAAAATAAAGACATACCACAGATCACAAAACTTTAACATACTATAGCAGATAAGATTGGGGAGTTATATTTCTGTAAAATTTATACTCTTTTAGTTGATATATTATTTTCATTTTAACATTTATATATTTAAATATAACTTTATACTTTTATATATAATTCTTGGTATTAAATAGTTCGCGGGTATATTGCCGCTAAAGTTTAAGAACTTTCCAGGGAATACAACGCTTCATTGGAAGACAAATCATAAGGTATATTTATAACGTTTTAAAATTAATTTGCCTGGATTGATGTATTATCGAACTGCTAAAGTCCAGGATTGACATATATTTTGTTGTCAGGCTTTTAGGCCATGAGGATCTTTCTTCCACAGAAATCTATCTCCACCCTACCCAGGATGACGCAATAAATGCACCTAGAAAATTAAAAGAACAAACAGTCCAAAACTCAGTGGGACTGAACGGTGTGGACTCAAGGGGATTGAAATGGAGTTATACACTTTTCCGGGGGTTTACACATGGCATCTTATGTAAATTCGAGATGTTATTACAATTTGAGAAAAAGATTTGGCCATAGCATTGCCGGAACCATTATGAATTACTGGTATTATTACAATGTAGACCCTCCAGAAGACCAGGATATAGCATTAGAATATTTTATTCTTAAAAGGGATGTTAAATGATTTTTAGAATCAATGTAAAAAATGAAAATTCGTTTCTTCAAGTCATATTATATGAGAATGGAAGTAAATACCTTGTTTTTCCGAAGTTAATTTTAATTCATAATTTTTTAGCCCAAAGTGGAAGCAGTACAGAGAAGTTCCTATTTATAAAGGTTTTACATCAATTTATAGACAGTTTCTCATGCAAATATGGAAGCAGTAAAGTGGAAGCACATGTGAGGTTGCATATATGAGGATATTTAATCCTGGACCTGAATATTCCCAGATCATTTCTTATCTATTAACAGGCAAATCAGCAAGGGAAATTGGAAGGATTATGGGATACAAGTCGGGAGGTACAGTATCCAAGAAAATTAAAAGGCTTATCAACCATGGATATTTAATAAACCATACGGGTCCTGACAACCGGTTTTATTCAATAACACTGAAAGGCTATTCTATAATAGGCAATAAAAGGGAAGATAACTCCCCCACACAGTCAGGCAAAGTGGAAGCACTTACAGAAAACTCTGATAAGTTCTACCGGCTCCATGCACTTCAAATTAAGTACTGGCTAAAAACACCACTTCCGGCAGAGAATATACACATAATTTCATTCAAGGACCATCCAACGCATTTAAGGAATCTAAGAAACCATTCCGATTTAATAGTCGAATTTAAGGATTTCAACGTAACTGTTTCCACAAGGGCAATAAAGTTTACAAACCTCGAGGTAAGGATGCCCTATAAAGAGGTTAACGATCCTCAAATCCTGTTAACAAAAGCCATGGCTCTAATTGAACCGGAAGTTGAGCATATAGAGTCACTTCTGTCAAAGCACATTCCAGGATTAAAATTACAAAGGCTGGCAAACAATGTCCTTGATGCTGTAGTAACCAGGGGTGAAATAGCAATTGAAAACGATGAACTGGCCATTAATGTGGGCAAAATCCAGAAAGATACCGGGGAAAAGTTAAGAATTTATGATCCGGATGATGGCAAAATTTCCGAAATAGTTGACTTCAGCAAAGGCCCGGCAGAGTTTGAATCAGTACATCCAAAGAAATTAATTGAAAATCTGGAAATATATAAGCAATTTTTAGATGATTTGAATTCCGGAAAATTCTATGACAGAATCAATAAGATAGTAGAGGTGCAGGAGAAAACGATGCAAATCCAGGAAAAGCAGGAAGAAATCCAGAAGAACGCTTTTAGCCAGTTTGACGAAAGGATAAATGAGCACTTGAATTTAGTGAACAATTTAGCAACCCAATTTTTCCATGCACTGGACGAATTAAAAAATTATATGATGAGGTGAAGATATGATTGTAGGTTTATATGCAAGGGTAAGCACAAAGGATAAGGAGCAGAATCCTGAAAACCAGCTGATCAGGTTAAGGGAATACTGCAATGCAAGGAAATGGAATTATAAAGAATATATCGATTTTGCATCCGGTTCAAAGAAAGACAGGCCAGGATTAAAGCAAATACTGGATGATCTGGACAAGCTTGATGGGATACTGGTTTTAAGATTGGATCGATTCGGAAGGTCCTTGCAAAACCTGCTTGAATGCTTCAATATTATTAGATCTCAAGGAAAGTTCTTTGAAGCCATCGACCAGGGATTGAAAATCTCGGAGAAAAAGGATCCAATGAATGATTTTATGCTTGCCATTTTAGGTGCAGCTGCGGAATTTGAAAGGGAATTAATATCTGAAAGGGTAAAAGATGGCATGGCAAGGGCCATGAAGGAAAACAAAAAGATTGGACGGCCACGCATTTTAGACAAAAAGAATATAAGTGCTTCAAATATTATTAAATTAAGGGAAAGCGGAAAATCAATAAGGGAAATATCCCAAATTGTAGGGATAAAGAGGTCAACGGTATATGACATAATAAAATCGTCCGAAAAACCTATACGTTAAAATCAATGATTTCTTTATATATACCCTGGTACTTTTTTTACTGTCCGGAAAAGAAATCTTTAACGGACACATCTAAGAATGTTTTCTACTCTAATTCATACAACTTTACATTTTCTATATCTATACCAGTTAGTGTCTGTGGTAAAGCCGGCAACATTAGATAGAGGGACCGATATATTATTTCCTTCAGGCTCGCTCAGAGTAACTTCATTTTGGGAAACACGTACAATAGTTACGTACCTATTTTTTTCGCCTTTTAGCTGAAGCTTTATATCCTCCCCTTGTTTTCTATTAATTTTTTTTAAATCCGGATTTCTGCTTCAAGGTTCGTTGGCAATCTTGGCAGCATGAATACTGCATTCGATTCCAGATATCCTTGTATGCATGTGCATCTCATACTCCGAGAAATTAATATATACCCCCAATTCTCCACGAAATCTTAATCCAAGTATGTAATAGACATACAGGGTATGGCAATAGTTTTGATGTCCACCCTATATATCAAGTCTTTTCTGAACGAATGAAACTTAATATCATTCACTGCATATAAGTTCTAACTCTGCCTCTACTATTTACTAATAAATATATAGGTATAGCAAGTGAAACGATAAACGGGATAATAGTAATAATGAAAATCATAGAATACGAGAATATTTTAAAAATGTTTGGTTCAATATTAGGTGGAAAAAACGGTAAAATGAATACATAAAGCGATAACATAACAACTAAAAGTATCCATAATGCAAGATTAGATTTCATATGTTTATGAGTGATTTTACTTTTTAAATAGTCTAAATAGAAAAAAATATCTAACGCTGCAAGTGCTACAAGTATAGCAGGCAGGATGCCGGTATAATAATTATATGAGAAGCTTATAATATTGCCTATAGAGCCAAGATAAAGTAATCTATAACTCACTATACTAATCATAAATACCCAAATTATTGCAAAAATTCTTAGGTAATTGTTTATCTTTTTTATATTTTCTGACCTGTTCATAATATCACCATGGTGGAGATACGCTTGGCCAAACACTGGCATGCGGTGCTAAACTTGTGATTTGCAGACCAGTACCCAGGGGTTCAGTTGTTAAAAATGGAAAATATAGCCATCCTCCTGAATATACCAGTTGACCATTAAAATTATATGCCTGATTTGAGTGCGCGCCAAGTTCTCCATAGGCTCCTGTATCCCAAAAATCCCACCAATATCCCTCAGAGACGGCTATCTCGACATATGGAACAGTAGTATCCTGACTGGTGGTATGTAAATTTACAAAACTTGCCCACGAAAACGCAACAACCGCCCCCAATATTCCTGCAACGGCCGCTATGGCTGCAGAAGCAGCAAAAACAGCTCCTACTGCCAGTCCTGTAACACCCCCTATGAGTGTCATAAGATTGGTAAAGTCACCTGTTCCTATAGGACCCTGAAAAGTATCAGACGCATAGAATACCCATGCATTTCCCCATCCATATGATTGATGGTATGTCTCTGGGTCCACAGAGATTAATTTAGCGTTCTTGCCATTAATTATATAAACCGATTTGTTCCCTATATTCTTATTCACATTTTCACGATAAATTATCGATTTTATATTAAGGCTATTATCTGTTGTTTCGATATATTCTATATAGTTGGCTCCTACTAATGTTGTATTTTGATTTCTAGCACCTCGCGGCATTTTGCTGTTATTTATTGTCAATTGTAAATATATCTGATTATTGATTACAGCATATTTTTCTGTGAAGTTTTTAATTGAGCTTCTATTTAATAATGAGGATTTCGACAAATTAACTGGCTTCCAATTTAAATTCCTGTTTTCAAAATTATTCTGTGCAAACCTGCTATTTATATTATTTATGGTACTGGCGTTCATTTCAAATTGTGGTAATATGTTATTAGTTGCTGTATTGTTTTGAGCTGTATGCATATTGTCCGTTGCAGGGACAAAGGCTATCATTACAAATACTGCTGCCATTAATACACCTGTTATTACCCTCTTTTTATTCACAACGAAATTAACACATGAATATATATACATATTTCTGTAATAATACTAGTGAATAATTTATTATTTAATAATTTATCGGTTAATTTTTGTAATACAAACTATCCGTGCATCAGTATTTACTGGATTCGAATTCATATGAGAATTAAATGTTATAAAAACAGAGCAATTAATTTTGTGGTTTTACACAATATCTAGGTAATTTTTTTTTAATTATATTGTTCTGGTGCATTGCATTCTTTAAATATTGTAAAATGTGGTATTCAGGAAGGACTTCATTTCAAATTGTTAAACTTTTACCATATTTTAGAATATTTTTCTATTATAATTCTATCAAAAATTTACATTTTCTTTTGTCTATACCAGTCAGTTTCGGTGGTAAAACCGGCTACATTTGATAGAGGAACTGAAATAACTTCTCCCCCTGGTTCACTTAGAGTAACTTCATTTTGGGAAACACGTACAATAGTTACGTACCTATTTTTTTCGCCTTTTAACTGAAGCTTTATATCTTTTCCCTGATTCTCTATTAATTTTGTTTTGAATTCAGATGGAGTGATCCAGGCACTTTTCTGAATTTCCCCAAATTTATTTCTATCAATTAACATATACGAATATAGACATTTTCACTATTTAATTATTGGTATATAGAATTTTAAAAGATAACCACAAAGTTACAATAAGTTTTAAAATTTTTATTTATCTAATTTGCTTCCACAATTTTTGCAATACTTTGCATCCTCATCATTTTTAGTACCGCATACAGGGCATATTTTGTATTGTCCACTGGACTTACTGTTTGTTATTTCATTGATATTTTTAAATTGCCCAGCTATGGCATGTCCGTATTCTGTCAGGGAAATATAAATAATCCTTCTACCAATATATTTCTTCTCTGTACGAATGACGCCTTGTTCTTCCAATCTTTTCACAGTGCTTTCCATAGTGCCTGTAGATGGGACTACTTTCAACAAATCAGTTTTCTTGACTTTATCATGATCTAATAAAAATATTAGTATTGATGGTGCGTACTTTCCAAGATTAGACATATCGATAAATATCACCTTTCATATATCTAAAATAGGAAACGGTATTTAAGTTAAACATATATTTCATATTTCAGCTTTCGAAAATAGAAATCATTTATATGCAATTATATACTGTCTTTATCATGAGAATTAAAAAAATGATAACCATAAGCCAGGAGAACTATGATTTTTTGAAACAGCACCCTGAGATTAAACTTAGCGCGTTAGTAGAGAATGGCATAAATGAGTACCGTACTGTTATTAAGAACAGGTGATAAATTCATGGTAAACTATACTGATTTTGAAGATTGGATGTATGAACGCTTTTCAAAAAGCACAATAATAGACACTTTAAGGAAAATACGATACCGGGGAAAGCATTTAGATTTGTCTTCGAGGGAATCAATGCTTGAATTTTTAAGGAAAGAAAGGAGAAATGGGTCACCTAAACAGAAAGTAAATGGATATATAAAATATTTAAATCGCCTGCTCACATTCGAAGGACTTGATAAAATAGATTATATTCCCGAATTAAGAAATAATTCTTTCAGAAAAAGGGCATTTGCCACTGACCAGATCCAAACATTAATTGTGAAAAGTAAGGGGAAAACAATAGAAGACAAACGTAACCATGCAATGATACTGCTTGCCCTTAATACAGGTTTAAGAAGATCCGAAATATGCAATATAAAAGTAGAAGACAGACATAATAATTTTTTAACTGTAAATTATGGAAAAGGTGAAAAGAGCAGGGATGTGTTTTTAGATGACAATACTAGGAAGGTAATAATGGATTACTCATTCATTAGAAATAACAACGATATGCCATACCTATTCACAACCAAGAAAGGAAAGGTAACTCCAGGATATTAAGAAAAAGACAGGTATAAATGAGTTCAGCTGGCATAAATGCAGGCATACATATGCACATAATATGATTAAAAATGACATAGATTTAGAAAGCCTCCGCCAAATGCTGGGCCATGAAGATTTAGCCACTACTGGAATATATTCGAGGATGAACACAGAGGAAGCATTAGAAAGGATTAAAGGTAAATCTATAAAATTTTGCAATGAATTTTCCATGTTCAAATCTTCCAAACCCTGTGACATTGCTAATGGACTCAAGGGGATTTGAACCCCTGCCCTCTTCCATGCCAAGGAAGCGATCTACCGCTGATCTATGAGCCCTGATTGCTGTATTGCCATATCCAGTATAAATTTTATCCTATTAATGTTTTCTTTCTCCCAGAAGCAGCCTGCCGGCATAGGGGACATAAATGGTCTGCAATATTATTGATATAAGGACGACGAATGAAACAGAGGCATAAATTATTGTTCCATATTCTATTAAAAGTGGGATATGGTTTGCCTGCCCAAGTACAAATGGGACTGTTGAAAGAACCACAGGAACAACACCTCTTGGCCCTACCAGCAACATAAACGCCTTTGTCCTGGTATCAAATTTTATTGTATTCTTTCCCATATTTGCCAACCCTATTGAAATGAATACGGCAACAGGCCTTACCACAAATATTACTATGAGTGAAATAATAAATCCGAATATAATATAATTGAATATCTGGGTTCTGGTAAGTATGCTCCCGAGCAGGATAAATATTATAGATTGTGCCATAAATGATAGGTTTTCATTAAAATTTGTTTCCCTGTTCCAGAATATGCTTTTATCAGAAAAATTTCCGACTATTGCCCCCGTGGCAATTATTGCGGGGAACGGTGTTATTCCAACTGCTTCAAGGGATGTGAATTCGAACAATACTATACCAAGCGTGAGGGCTATTAACAATGATTCAAAATTAAAATATTTGTTGAGGTAAATTATGAAAAATCCAAAGGCAATTCCAACAGCTGCGGGGATTGCAATTTCAAGCAACAGGAAAGAGCTAGAACCCAGTACAAGACCAACATGGGATGTAAGCAATGTGAAAAAGGATGAATAAGAAACATTTGGGGCAAGAATGCCTATGCCGATGCTTAAAAGTATGATGCCAAGTGGGTCGTTAAAAAGGCTTTCACCTATCAGTGTCCCGGATATATCGTCCCTTATATTGAGTTTTTTGAATGTTGGAATAAGTGATGCAGGGTCTGTTGGAGATATTATAGCTCCAAATATAAAGCCTATAATCATAGGTGCCCCCGTCAACAATGAGAAAAATATTCCCGCACCCACAGCTGTAACAACCATGCCTATTGTATCCAGGGCTGCAATTTTGTAAAAATATTTTCTCAGGATACGTGGGCTGAAATTATGTGACTCATAATATAGGATAATCACCAACCCCAGCATTCCTACACCTATGGTTGCAAAGGATGATAACATGTATATTGCAAAACTATGCTTTATGAATCCCAGCAAAGGGCCGAAAATTAATCCCATTACTATGAGTATTGGTATATAAACCATTGAAGCTTTTCTAGATATGGGTATAGAAAAAGCCGCAACAATCAATATGAAGCTTATCTCGTAATAATCATATGTGACCGGGGAAATAATCATCTCAGTTCATAGCCTTTGGGAGTTCTCTCTTGTGCATTGATTTCAGGTATAGTTCCATGAGTTTTTCATATTTTCCATTAAGTGTGTGATTATCAAATATATCCGAAAGTATCTTATCTATTTCATGATAATCCATTTTGAGTTCATCCTCATCGTATTGATTTTCCCACAGGCCTGCTGAGGGCTTTTTGTCTATTATGGATTGCGGAACTTTTAGAATCGATGCAATTTTCCAAACATCTGTTTTAAACACATCTTCAATAGGCTCAATATCGCACGCACCATCACCATACTTTGTGTAGTAACCGAGCAGGTATTCTGTCCTGTTTGTTGTTCCTATTACAAGTCCTCCCAGCAAATTAGCGTGGTAATAAAGTATGTTTGCCCTGATTCTAGACCTTATATTTCCTTCGAGTTTTTTATCCGAGGTATTCAGCAATGCCCGGTATGATTCAAATACGTTTTCTATATTTATAGTAATAATATCTAAACCGGTTGAATCTGAAAGTTTTTTAATATCTTCATAATCATCCTGTTTTGTGTATTTATCAGGCATGAATATTGCCTTTATTTTATTCCTGTCAATGGAGGTTGCGAGCAATGTAAGCACAAGAGAACTGTCTATCCCGGAACTTATTCCAAGAACTGCATGCTTTTCTCCTATTTTTTCTTTTAAAAATTCGCGTATTACCTGAATTTTATCGACATATATATCTTTCACATTATGATAATAAAATAGAGTTAAATAAATATTTACTTCCACTTTTTAAATTATATTTCAGCTAACAGGAGCTTTTCCTATTTACATTTATATGTTATATTGCCGTTAATTATATTTGGGAATGTAATCGCCTGAAATGATCTGAATCAATGAATACAGTTTCCATGGTAAATGTTACCACTTATCCAGAAAATTATTAATATTTTGATAATTTTACTATTTAATAATATTTTTTGTAGTTATTTTTTTTATATTATATAAATTTAACAGCAATAAATATAATATTTTAAATAATATAAAAAAAATACATAATTTTTATTATTGAATAAATAAAGCTTTGTCGATGCATTAATCGAAATATTTATATATTATTGAATAGTAAACCCTTCAATGAATCCGATATTGAAATTTATACTATTGGCTTTACCATATATTTTTATGGTAGCCGGGGTAACTATATATACAAGGGTTAAACCGGAGCTTGGTGGGATACCATTCTTTTACTGGTATCAATTAGTATGGATATTTATAGCAGCAGCCCTGACGTCAACTGTTTATTTTATAGAGAACAGTGAAAAGAAAAGGAAGGTGGTGCACTGATGTTTACAGATCTTGACCTTGCCCTGTTCTTTGCTATTATAATAATCGTGCTATTCGCCGGTTACATGGCATATTTCTGGAGGAAACCGGCAGATATGGATGCCAAGGGAGAATGGAGCCTTGGAGGAAGAAGATTTGGAACTGTGGTAATGTGGTTCCTGCTGGGCGGAGACCTCTACACAGCATATACATTAATAGCAGTTCCAGGCGCAGCAGCAACAGCCGGTGTTGGTGGAGGAGCATTTGCAATGTTCGCCATAGCATACGGTGTGATGATATATCCAATTGTATATGGAACAATGCCCAAATTATGGAATGTCTCAAAAAGGCGTGGATATATCACAGCTTCCGATTTTGTGAAGGACAGATTCTCTTCAAGGTCACTGGCAATGCTCATAGCCCTTACAGGAGTTCTTGCAGAATTGCCATATATAGCATTGCAAATTACAGGAATTAAATATGTACTTGCCTCACTGTCACTTCCTATAACGATAAGCCTGATAATTGCTTTCATCCTTGTGGCAGGATTTACATTTGTAAGTGGTTTAAGAGGCCCTGCACTTACATCAATATTAAAGGATGCTATTATATGGGTAGCAGTTATAGTAATTATAATATATATACCTATTAAACTGGGAGGATTTGGTGCAATATTCGGGAAAGCAGCTACAATAAGCCCGCACCTCCTGAATATCTCTCCGGTTATAGATGTGGGATATACCACACTTGCTCTGGGCTCTGCCCTGGCATTATTCCTTTATCCACATGCAATTACCGGAACATTGGGGGCTAAAGACTCTAAAACCATACGAAGAAACGCTTCCTTACTACCACTTTACAATGTACTGCTAATGTTTGTAGCTATAGTAGGAATAATGGCAGTGGTCTATTTCAACAAATATCCAACGGTAAGCAGTGAAGCCCTGCCACGCCTGGTACTCGATCTGTTCCCAGCCTCCTTTACGGCTTTTGCTTTCGCAGCTGTAGTAGTAGGGAGTATTGTTCCAGCATCCATTATGGCCCTGGCGTCTGCCAATCTGCTTACAAGAAATGTTTATCTGGAATACATAAATCCGAAGGCATCGGAAAGGACACAGACAAACCTATCGAGGGTACTGGTTATCGTTGTAATTCTAGCTGCCCTTGCATTCTCGCTTGTACCTGCAGCATCAGGAGAAATAGTATACCTGCAGACAATTGGCGGGGCTTTCATAATGCAAACCCTTCCGGCGGTATACCTGGCGCTCTTCACAAGAAAACTAAATAAGTACCCGGTAGCAGCAGGTTGGGCTGTGGGATTAACGACTACAATAGTTATGCTTGCACAGCTAGACTTCAAAAGTTCCCTGTACAAGGATTTCCATTTTGTCTATATAGGTGTATTTGCACTCCTGCTGAATCTTATAGTTGTTGGCATAGGAATGGCAATTATGAAAGGAATGAATAAAGTGAAGGATGAGGGAATAATAGACAACTCGGAATTTGAGGATATAGAGAATATGGAAGAAGTAGGATAATTTTTATTTTTTGTTTTCAAGCATAATTTTTATTTTATACCTTATACAATCCATGAATCTGTCATGGTGGTCATTTCTTTTTTTTGCGATGTAATCCAGAATCCTTTTATCACTTAGTAGATCATCAGGAGCCATTTTAACAAGAAGTTTCATTTCATTAGCATCAGGTATGTTATTTACTTTTCTTTCCCCTACAAGTTTATTTATGTATGGGTCTGTATCCATTATCCATTCCTTTATTATTTTTTCAATTGCATCTTTTTTTACCCCAAGTGTTTTTGCTATCTGCTTAACCGGTTTATTAACGCACCTCAGTCCGGCAATTGCTTCTTCAAGTTTCGGGTTCATAATATGATATACTTATAATATAGAAATAATTAAGGAAAATGCAATGTTGTTGAGGTTGTATTTCAACTTTTATAATGATGATTATGGTTATAAATAGTTATTAAGTAAAATTTTTATAGTTTGAAACGTTTTATTTTTATGAAGAAATTATTAGCGATTGTGGTAGCTATAATATTTGTTGCTTTAGCTTTCGCTGTTGTTGCATCACAGGGAACAACAGTACCGTCAGCTACGGCTGATGTATCACATCAGAGTGTGCAGCAAAATAGCGATTCGAGATTGCTTGCCATCGAGAAGAAACTTGAGGAAAAAGGGATACCTTTAAAATATGCCAGCATTCCGGCATTTTACAATAATATCACTCGGGATAATGGTGTGGTTGCACCATCATATAGCAGTGCTCCAGCTCCCATGGGAATAGGATTCTACGGTACTAAAAACGTATCCGGGAAACTTGTAGGCTATAATTTAACGACACCTAGTGTGATGGCTTCTATAGGTATAAAAAACATGAGCCAGTTTTATCTGCTCAATGATGGGCCAACAAGTGAAACTTTCCAGCTGAATTCAGTTTTAACTAATGTTACCCTTTTCGGCAATTCAACATATACTTTCTGGACACAGAACGTTGCATTCTATTCAGAGAGAACACAAACAATTCAGTTCCTAACTAATATATGGAACTTCTCATCTCCTGCAGTTGCAATTAGCAGCAATGTGTTCCATTCATACGATGGAATACTCTGCGCACCAACGTTCTACTACGCCATAGGGCCGACGATCCATGTGACAACTCCATTCTCACTTAATTTATACCTGAACTCAACCGTTGTAGACAGGGACAGCGCAGTGTTTTTCAACTATTCGATAATGAGCGATAACCATATCCAGTCCGGGTCATATGATTATGCTATATTTAATTCTACATACGGGCAGCCTTCCACATTTACTGCAAAGGCCCCAGAATACCTTGCAAGCGGTACACAGGTAACACCTACCGGATTTATACCCTATGATTTTGAAATCATGGTTGGTGGGCCAGGTGGAGGAAGCACAACATCTATATATAACGTCAATGCAACAATGAACCTCATGTACAAGGGCAGCAAGGGCTATGTGAATGTACCCTCTGCATACGATGTTGGTTCTGAGACTGGAGAAACCTCAGAAGGTGTAGCAGTTTCATGGGCTAATGACACAGCATATTTAACACCAGGGCCTTCTTTTGTTTATGGCATGTGGAATATATCCGGCAGCAATGCAATGACGCATTATAGTGGCATGGTGGCACCATCAAATGCATTTATGTTTATATCGGAAGGCAATACATTTAACGCATCAAATGCACAGTGGGCACCACTTTCACTATCAGGTAAATATAGCTTTACACTTCCAACCGGGCAGTATACAGCACAGGCATTGCTGAGCAATTACATGAATGCATACTTCATGCCGGGTCAGAATGTTTCCTTGATGCATGATTACAGTATGGGTATATACACTCCACTGTACGCATTTGACAACGCCCAGATTGCAAACATATCATTATACGGAAATGGTACCGCAGGAAATCCATATGTAATGGACAACTACCAGGTGATGCCTATAAGCTCTTTATTCGAGGAATTCAATGATTACGCATTCCCTGTGTTTGCAGGAGTTCTATTGCATAACACCAATGCAAGTGTTGTAATGCAAAATATGCCTTCGCTTTACATACCGTATACAAGCACGAACCCGACATATGAATCCTATGTGTCTTTTTACGACCTTCCCGGCTATAACTACCTGAACTATGAATTATACAATGCTTCTAACGTAACCCTATGGAAATCAAACGACATAAGCGGATACTTTGCTTCAGGAGTATCCGGATTCCCTGTAGCGAATCTTGTCATCTGGAACTCAACAAATGACCTTGTGGGCAGCAACATGTTTAATGTAATGGACAGCGGGATGTTAATATACAAAAGCCCCTATGTAACCGTATGGGGAAACTATGTTATAAACGCACCACAAACATATAAAAGCACATTTGAGCAGGTAACCGATATATGGGGTGCACCACTTGGAATAGCTGAATACAGCTCTGGAGACACAATATACAACAACTTCTTTGATACCGCAATAACTGCATACAGCCCGAATACGTCAATATACTCTGGAAATCCTGCTGTTTACATCAACATGTGGAATATAACAAAACAACCTGCATACATAACACATTATGTCAATGGGTTCGCGCTCAGCGGAAGCATAATAAACACACACTACCAGGGAGGAAACTACTGGAACAACTTTAACGGCACAATACCATATAACAATAACGGGTTGATAGCATATGGCGGGGATTATGTACCTCTTTACCACGGTTTATTTTACTAAGGCATATTTTCCCATGAGGCCTGATCTAAAAATAAATTTTTTATTTTAAAATAATTTAGTTTTTTAAACAATGCATATTCTACTTTTTCCTGATCTCTGCTTTCTTTCCTTTTCTCATCATATTCCCGAGCATAGTATCATACTCTTCAAGAATATACGAATAGTTTTCATTGTTTTTGATAAAATTCTTTATGGAATCTGTATATGGTGCAAGAAGTTTTTTTGTAAATGAATTCATCATTATGTCTATGATTTCCATCTGTGATTCTTTTATGTCTGTTTTCCTTGCCAGCTCTTCAAGCTCATCCTGTTTTATCTGGTTGGCAAATTTGTAAAATGCCGCAATAATATCATCGGACTTCATTTCATTGATTTTGGATGTGTACAGTGTTAATTCATTCTCAACTATTTCTTCTGCCTTCTTAATTTCAAGTTTTCTGTGTTCCCTTGTTTCCTTGGAAATACTATATATCCTGTCCAGGTCATAAAACGCAATGTATTCATTCATTGCCTGTTCTATATTTGGGGGGTTGGAAAGGTCAATCATGATTTTATTTCCATTAATATTGGAATAATCCTCTGCTCTTATTATATAATTCTTTGACGATGTTGCAACTATTATTATCTCGTTAGATTTTATTAGAGAAGGAATATTGCTGATATCAGAATAATTGGCTCCATACTTTATTGCCAGCTCCCTTGCATGCTCCACACTCCTGCCAGCAACAGTTATAATTGTTTTTGAACCTGCAAGGTAATTTAGTAGTGCAGTAGCCATTTTCCCAGTACCTATTATGCATAATTTTTTCCCTGCCAATCCATACTGATTTTGTATAATATCCAGGCTTATGGATGATAAGGATGTTTTTCCATGCGAAATATCAGTAAGTGTCCTGACATCCTTTCCGACTGAAAGGGCTTTACGGAATGTATAGGATAAAAATTTGTCCAGCTTTCCCCTTTTGGAAGCAATGTCAAAGGATGATTTTATCTGCCTCAAAATATCATTTTCGCCAATAGCCATAGATTCAAGGCCTGAAGCCACCATAAACAGGTGTTTTACCGACTCAGGGTATTCAAGATATAGCGATCCTTCAATGCTGCCCATTAAAATTTGTTCAGGCCGGAAATATATTTCAATTCTATTGCATGTAACGAGAATAACATAATTTTTGATGGATCTGGATTCCATCATAGACTCAAAATACCGGTAATCATGTTTGATAATTTCACTGAATGTATCGGGTGTATCTTTATAATTCCATGACAATAATTCGATGTCTCCCATAAGGCAACATACATTAATAGTAATTAATTATTTAAACAAATTGGTAATTAAACTATATTTCACTCAATAGTTTAGTAATAAACAATATTGGCATTATACGTAAAATCGTAATAAACATAAACTGATTATACAGCATGGATTCAATTGATAGTGATATCAGGGAACTGTATAAGCAGAATAAACGAATTCCTCCTGAAAAATTTATGATAATCTTATTAACTGTCATGAGCATTAACTCAGCAATCATTATAGTATCTTTATATCAAAAATCCCTGTTCATTCGGATTGTCCTGGAACTCGTGTCCGGTATTCTCATGGTATCGTATTTTCTCTGGTTTTTCCTCAGAATTTACAAAAAATAAAAAATGTTTATATAAAACTATACAATTACGGGAATACAAGGTTGCCCCGATAGTGTAGCGGCCTATCATACAGGCCTGTCGAGCCTGTGACACGGGTTCAAATCCCGTTCGGGGCGCTTTCTAAAAACATGTAACTTTCTACATGGATTCAAATATTTTTATATCTCCAGTCATTTATGAAAATGAAAAAGCAAATTTGTGAGCTGAAATTCTCCCAAGGCTAAGGCATGCAGGCTTTCTGTTAAAGTAAATAATACAGTGTATATCAGGTTCGATATATATGATTATATTTTTATATATTCTCAACTAAAACCAACCAAAATTAAATGGGAGGCATCATATATCATTGAGTTTCAATTATGGGTTGATATTTCCCGTTGATTACGTGTTGGAGGAAAGTTGAATACTCACATGCTGTTTTTAATTATCAACTCTCCTTTACTTATTTAATCTATCTGCTTTTTGAAAATATATTCACAATTTTTCATTATTTTATTATATCTATTGGCATCTGTTAAATTATGATTAACTATAATGAAAAGCCAATACTCATATTCTGGGAAACTACTAAAGCATGTGGCCTGGCATGCCGTCATTGCAGGGCATCTGCACTGGAGAAACCATTGCCAGATGAAATGAACTTTGAAGAAGCAACTGCGTTTATAAAATCAATCCGTGATTTCGGAAAGCCATATCCTATACTTATCCTCACAGGTGGCGATATGATGCGCCGCAATGATATAAATAAAATTATTGAAACTGCAAATGAATATGAAATTCCCGTATCAATAAGCCCTGCTGCTACTGATCTATTGACACCGGAAAGAATAGATTATTTTAAGGCACACCATGTACTTTCTGCATCCCTATCACTGGACGGGAACCGTGAAATGCATGACTGGTTAAGAGGGGACGGCGTGTACAACAAAACAGTTGATCTGATTAAACTTTTAAATGCAAAAAATATGAAATTACAGATAAATTCAGTGGTAATGAGAAAAAATATACATCAATTACCCTCTCTTCTGAAACTACTGATTGACAACAATGTTAAAACCTGGGAGGTATTTTTCCTTATACAGACAGGCAGGGCTATTGACTCGGAAGATTTAACCCCTGTAGAATTTGAGGATATAAACCACTGGCTGCTATTCGCAACAAAATATGGAATTGTTATAAGGACCGTGGAATCACCTATTTTCAGGCGCGTAATGGATGAAGGAAATGAAAACTATTCGGGAGACCTCTATTATGAACTTATGGACCAGACAGTTGACATCCTTGGATTGCCGGATTCCAGGAATCCTCCCCAGGGTACCTCCAATACCCGGGATGGAAAGGGAATAATTTTCGTTGGGCATAACGGGGATGTGGAGCCAAGTGGATTCCTTACATATAAACTTGGGAATGTGAAGCAGAATTCTATCGTTGATATATACCGGAACAATGAAACACTTAAGATGTTAAGGAATAGCAAAAATTTTGGTGGAAGATGTGGTATCTGCAACTGGGGAGATTCATGTGGCGGGTCCAGGTCAAGGGCATATGCCCGTTACGGCGATATTTTCGCCAGAGACCCTGCATGTCTGTATTCTGAATTGCCGGAATCATTAAATTGACCATTAGCAGCTAAAGAGGTAATGCCTCTCACTATTTATTGGGGGGTATTCCATAAAATTTATCCTGTATTACTCCTTAAACTTCCAGATTTGAAGGTGTATTAACCATGGAAATAACATCCATGTTAATCCCAAAGATAGGGGTTATAACAGAAACTGCTTATTTATTAGAAAAAATCTTTAAAAATATGCAAAAAATCAATTTATTTCTATATTGCTACAGATACCGGTTGCAATTGCAGGTATATTATATTAAAATAAATAATATTAATTCTCTATTGGATCTGAAGTGTTCTCCTGCTTTTTATAGAATATTAATCCAAGAATTAAAATTATTCCTGCAATGTACACCTCAACGATCCAGAGTGTCCGTATATTTATTATATGTGCCGGAGCGGTTAGCAGGACAATGGCTGTCCCACCGAATATTGCACCCCCGTTATATATAAGCCCCACCGCAGTTGATCTGAATTTTTTGCTGAATGATTCTGCTAGGAATACAGGCAGGGCCGAGAATATAAGTGCCTCAAGGAATAACTGGATTGAGAATACAATGGTGAAATCCATAATATTCGTTGTATATCCAAATATCACAAAGAGTGCGGTTGGTACTGTAAATATAATTGAAAATATAAGCATAGGGCGCCGTCTGTCCCTGAAGCTCCTTGCAAGTATTCCTCCGCTCCAGACTCCTATAAGTGAAAAGAAGTTTATAACCAGCAAAGCATAGAGAAGCCCGGAACCTAGATTAAGAAAATCAACACTGCCTACAACCGGATAAAATGAAGCTGTGGCTGTATTCATGAAAAGCAAACCTGCGGTTATCATAAATCCGAACACTATACTGCTGCGATTTTTGAACATCTTCCTCACAGGGGATTTTTCAATGCTGTTTTCCGCTTTCATCCGGTCAAATACCTCTGTTTCCTTTGAAAGCCGCCTGATTACAAGTGTTATAACTCCTGGGATTATGGCTGTGAGCATCAGTATCCTCCATCCATAGGAAGCAAATGCAGCAGACCCCATTGATCTGAGCAATAAAATCTCCACAAACACAATAAGAAAATATCCTGTGCCATAACCTGACTGTACGAATGCACCTGCCTGTTCCCTTTTCTCCGGACTGACACTTTCCATAGACAGCGCTGTACCGCCACCATACTCGGCACCTGCAAAAATCCCATCAAGGAAAAGCAGGGCATAGAGCAAAATTGGAGACGCAATCCCCGCCTGCGAATAGGTTGGCAGCAGGCCTATGGCAGCAGAGAGCACAGAGAATCCAATAATTGAAATACTCAACAGGTTCTTTCTGCCCTTTCGATCTCCAATAAAATTGCCCAGTATTACTGAACCTACAGAACGTGCAGCCGCGCCAAAGGTGACAGGCAACAGGGTCAGTATAAGTGCAAGATATCCCAGATACTTGGGGAATATTAAAACACTTATGTATGAGAACACAAGAAGGTATGCTATTGATGTATAACCATCCAGTATCCATCCCCCCCATGCAGCCGAGACCTGAAGCAGTTCATTCCGTGTAAATCCTATAAATTTATTCTCTGACATAATATATTCCTCCTGGCTCAATTATACAGCATTAAACAGCTGCACTAAAAATGAATTACTGCGATATAGGGTTAGATGAATATACTATATATAAATTTAACTAGAGCTACCTATATTTCTTTACCCCCTGCTAAAGTATTATTTGAGCCTGCTAAAATGATACACAGATATGCGGATAACACCTTTTAATGCCAGGATATATTGATTTAAAAATTTTCATAAAAATATTTATTAAAATTATAGTTTATTCCACCTCAAAATCGGCATATTCAACTTTTTCAGAATAATGTTCCTTTGAATTTATATGGTTCTTTGAATATCCATAGTAGACAGCAACATATATTCCAAGCCCGATAAGTGATCCGAAGAGTGCCTGAGGGAAATAGTTGAATATGACATCGTATGGCCCGATTCCAAACATTGCGATTATCGTGCCTATAAGGGCAGGTATGAGTGCATCCACACGTAAGTTCATGAAGATTGTTCTGGGAATATTGTAATAATCATCTATTTTTGTTGTATGCCTGAGGTGTACAAACCAGTCGAATATTAATATGAATGTAAACGGAAATATAATGGATGCAAGGTCATCTATGAATGTTTCTATATGTGCCAATATTCCTGCAATTGCCAGTATAATTCCCCCGGCACCAAGCAATATTGTTGCTATGGGCTGTGCAAGCTTTTCATTGGGCTTTTTCCTGAATGCAGGCTGAAGTGCTGCCAGCAAATCAGCAGTTGCAGGATATAAATTCATCGCATTCGTATGTATTATTGCCAGTGATACACCGAGAGCCGCTATGAACACCACTATGCCAAAAAGCCCGTGAAGCCCGGGGAATGATAATGTTGCTATATTCCACCCGCCAGTTGCTACGCTGTTGCCTACCAGCCCTATTAGCCCCATCAGGAGTACCGGTATCATTATGCCTACAGGGCTGGATATGAAATATTTCAGTTTTTTGCCACTGCTATCTTCTTTCGAATAAGGATACCCGAACCGGGTCTGTGTTGAAATTTTATATGACCATGCAAGGATGGAGAACCCGAGAAGGAAATTCAGTGCAGCACCCCATGTGAATGCGCCTATCGGATGCATTAGCATGGAAAAATTAATGGTATATGTTGTAAGAAGGAAATATGCAAGTATAATATAGCTTACTATAAGCACAGGTGCACTGTACCTGAAAAAGTATTCCAGCCATTTTGCACCGAATAAAACCAGTACAACCTGAATTACACCCATGACAACATACCATATTATAATGTTTGAATGTGTGAGCCCACTGATAATTGCAGCTCCCACAGTATCGTTGAGGCCGAAAAATCCCAGGTTAAGGAAAGTGAACACCAGAGAATAAGCACCCGAAGTCATAAATCCATATGTTTTCCTGGAAACTACCAGTGAAGGCACTGGAATCTGCCTTCCCATTTCAGCAACAAGGCCAGCAGGTATAATTCCAATTAGTAAGGCAACAATTATAGCTATAGTTGCAAATGGAAGGCCCATATTATATAGTTCCAACCCTACTATAGGTGTTAATGCAGATGCACTTGCCATTGCCCAGAATATCATAATCTTACGGGACGACATTGTTCTCGCATGGTTTGGAATTGGATTTACACCCACTACTTCAAGCCTGTGCTCCACAACATCGTTATCAAAACTCTTAACTACCATATTACGGTAAAAACATTATATATATAAATTAATCTATTTGAATATTCTCTAATGCCTGCTTAATATTTTATTTATGAATACCCGATAAAAAATGGAACGAAATGATCATTATAAAAATATGATAACAATAGTATTTTTCTTCGTCATATAACCCCTTTATATTATAATTTTTAGCTGGTCAAATTATAAATGGAGAACGCGAGTACAAGTATTCTATCTAAAAAAATATTGCCCAAAATATTGGAGAAAAACTATTTAACTTTACTGGCATTAAATCTGGATATGATATACTGTTTATCATAATACAAGATTTTTCCCTATAATTTGAATTTGCCATCCAGTTAATTTGGCTTTTAGCAAATAAATCATCTATTTTAACAAACCGGTGAAATTATATGGTAAAACATGTCCAGAATTTGTGCAATAAAAAAAATATAAATAGGTATATGGTGATACACGGTTAATGAATGTTTACCTCATTACACGAAAAGTAATACAGGCTATAGTTTTATTATTATTTGTGGTGGTTATATTATATATATTACTACGGCTGATGCCCGGTAACCCTGCAGAATTATATATACATAGTTTAAAACATCCGAATCCAACAACGATAAAGCACATTTATAAGGAATATGGCATTAATCCAAATAATAAATATAGTCTCACTGAATTTATAATATATTTTAAGGATATGTTTTCATTCCATTTCGGAGTCAGCTTTGCAAATATGAATGACAGTGTAATTTCTCTCATAGGTTCAGCCTTACCTTATACACTCATAATTTTTGGTGTAGCAGCTGTGGCCTCATTTATAATAGGAATACCATTAGGCATACTGACTTCATTTTTAAGAGGTAAAAAATCAGAATCACCAATATTAGTAACATCCACTATTTTAAATTCAATCCCATTTTTTGCTATGGCTATAATTGTATTTCTTATACTCGCAGTATATTATCCCATTTTTCCTTTGCAGGTCTCATTTTATCGTCTTACTCCACTTTTCTCACATCCTACCGTTTCACGTTTAATTACAATGTTCTATTATTTTGCGATGCCTATATTAACACTTGTCGCAATAGAAGCAATGGGACATCTGTTAACTATGAGAAGTATAATGGTCTCTGTACTCGGTGAAGATTTTATAACAACAGCGAGGGCAAAGGGAGTTAAAAATTCATCTATAATGTTCCATCATGCGGCGCGCAATGCTATGGTACCGGAATCTACGAGAATGGCATTAGAATTTGCCCTTTTGATGAGTGGTGCTGTAGTAACAGAAATTATTTTTGGTGTGCCAGGGATGGGAAGATTGCTTTACACAAATACGCTGGATGAGAATTATCCCGTAATCCAGGCTGCTCTATTTATTCTATCTATAGTAACAATTATTGCGTATTCTCTAGTTGATTTTATACATGCATGGTTAGACCCGAGGGTGAAGGTATGAATAACAATAAAATTTTAATTTTTAAGAATAATATGAAGTTCACGGCAAAAAACCTCCATAAACAGTGGAAAGTATTTTATAGATCACGTTATGGCAAGGTAGGGTTTTATATTTTAATGGTTTTTATAGTAATTTCCTTGTTAGCACCGGTTTTAGTACATGGCAATCCATTTGCAGCTATACCTACAGAGGATTATTTCTCACCTATACAGGAGATGAACCACCCACTGAATTTTACTGCAGTTAATTCCTCTTATGCTATAACTTCAAGTGAATATGGTACCAGTGCAGTTAGTTATTATTTATTTATGCCAGGATTAGCAAATGGAACATATAGTATATATGCGATATCTCCAAAAAACGCTTCATCAACATATTTATTCCATATAGACGGTATCCCGGAAAATTTATATGCTTTTAGCGTTTTTAACTCCACAACAGGCATATCACAGGAAAATTTAATGGTTTCCACCAATAACACTATTTATATGGGGAATGTTGTATGCTCATATAATTCCTTAACTGACAGTTCTAGTGTACATATGAGTAATATGATAAAGACCAGATCCACCAACGGTGAGATATTATCAGACTATACAAGTTCTAAGACATATGCTTTATCTGACCCCTCAATTATATCTAGCCAGTTTCTTACTTCCTCTCCCCTTTCATATGTCTACACACTTTCTGAGAACAATAGTAAATATTATGTTAATACATTTTACACCTCAAATTTAACTCATTATTGGAGCAGGGAAATTTCTGTAAAACCAACAAATCTGTATTTTTATGGTCAGGAATTTGAAAATCCGTCCGAAACAAGAATTATAATCACAGCCGGGGATAATATATATTCATATAACTATAATGGAACACTGGAGTACAACGAAAAATATAATTTTACATTATCAAATCTTATTATTCCATCTGATTACCAGATATATCCTTCTCACAAGAACGATGCTTTCACTTTTGCCGGCAAAGATGTATATAGTATAAACATAGAAACCGGTGAAAATAAAGTAATTTATAGTTCACCTCAAATGATTTCTGCATTAGGCACAAGTGCAGCAACAACGCCAACAGAGCCTCCTTCTATTTTTATGGTATCCACAGCCACCAATGTTTATTCATTAGGGATGAATAATGGAAACTTATCCGTTGCAAATACAATAAAAGTGCCTTTTGGAGTAAATAATATAAAATATTACACATCTGGCACATTTTTATTATCAAACACAACAAGTGGCGATATAATATATTTAATAAACCCGTCAATTCAGTATCCATTTTCCTGGCATGCTTCATTAAATAGGAAAATCACCGCTCCTGTTTTATTTAATAATCCGTATCCAGAAAATAAGAGTTTAGACAATGCACCTGCTATAGCAGTATTAAGTGGAAAAAATCTTATAGTATATAGCTTTGAGGGGCAGGCTGCAGTATTACCACCAACATCAAAGACGTTGTCAGGTATTTCTTTGCCTCTCGGTGCAAATAATGCAGGAAATAATGTATGGACTATATTTATTGATAGCTTCCCAACAGATCTTGAGGTAGGATTTGCCGCTGGAATAATAACTATAATAATATCTGTGGTGGTATCAATGGTTATAGGTTATTACTCCGGAATATTAAGTTCATTCTGGGAGACAGTATCTCTGGCAATTTTCCTTATTCCCGGACTTCCATTATTCATTGTATTGGCAACAATTTTAGGTCCGACATTAATTAACTTAATATTGATATTCTCCCTACTTGGTTGGCCATTTGTTACGTTTTCTTTAATTGGAGTTGTCAGAAGTATTAAAAGCCGTGTATTTGTTGAATCTGCAATAGTATCAAATTTGAGCACAACTAAAATATTACGTAGACATATATTACCTAATATGGGAACATTACTGGTATATTTGACGTCTATTAACATCGGTGGAGCAGTCGCAGCAGTATCAACATATGAAATATTGGGCTTAGCCCCTCTTACCATACCAACGTGGGGAGGCATGCTGAACGGGTTCCTTGGCGATTATTATGGCATTTCCAAATACCCATGGATATATGTTCCAGCATTGTTGGCATTAACATTGTTTATTCTTGCATTCATATTTATCTCCCGCGGTATCGATGAAGTTGCAAATCCAAGGCTTGGTGGTAGAAAATGATGGAAAATATTGAAAATGAATACAATTATACTGGAAATACAATATTAAAAGTTGAGAATTTAAATGTCAACTTTAAAACTTTTAATGGTACGGTTAAAGCTCTAAGAAACATTAATTTAGAGTTAAAAGATGGCGAAATACTTGGTATACTTGGCGAATCAGGTTCAGGTAAAAGTACACTGGCACTCGCTATAATGTCACTTTTGCCTGATAATGCTTTAATAGATGGTTCAATATTGTTTAAAGGTAATAATTATATAAACGAATCAAAAAAATTGACCCGGAAACAACAGAAAGAAATTGATGCAAAGCTCAGAAATATGAGATGGAAGGACATCTCTATGATATTTCAAGGCGCTATGAATTCATTTAATCCGGTTTATACTATCGGGAAGCAGATTGGTGAAGTATTTAGAATCCATACAAATTTATCAAAAGAGGAAATAAATAAAAAAGTAATTGATGTATTAAAAATTGCTGGATTAACTCCCAATGTAATGAAATCCTACCCGCACGAATTGTCCGGAGGCATGAAGCAACGGGCAGTAATAGCAATGGCACTTGCCTTAAATCCCAATATAGTTATTGCTGATGAACCGACCACTGGCCTGGATGTAATAACACAGGCCGAAATAATCTCTCAAATTAAAAAATTACGGGATACTGGATTAATAAAATCCATGATAATAATATCCCATGACATTGGAGTTGTGTCGCAACTTGCAGATCATATAGCTGTTTTCTATGCCGGGCAAATAATGGAATATGGGAAATCTAGAGATATATATCTTGAATCTAAAAATCCGTATACAATAGAACTCTTAAAAAGCTATCCCAGTATTTTACATGCAAAAAATCATGTAGAAGGAATTCCCGGCAGATTGCCAGACCCAACAAATTTGCCTGCTGGTTGTAAATTTGCAGATCGCTGTTATATGGCCCAGGATATATGCAGAAAAATAGAACCGGAAAAAGCATATGTTTCCGGTGAACATTACAGTTATTGTCATTTTGTAAACAATATTCAGGCAAATTCATTAACTAGCAATATTGACACCAATTTTTCCCCCGGCTCATATAATATAATAACGGTACAGGATTTAACTAAATATTTCTATCTAAAAAACAATATGATGTCATCATTATATTCAAAGAATAATGCACATGTGCGGGCTGTTGACCATGTAAGTTTGGATATAAAGAAAGGTGAAATTTTAGGGATAGTTGGTGAATCAGGTTCAGGTAAAAGCACACTTGCTAGGCTGTTAATAGGTATTTTAAAGCCAACATCCGGCGATATTGAGTTTTTCTTTGATGAAACTCAGCATGCGAATGTTAGTAAGCTAAAGAGGAAACATGAAGATTATAAAGAATTTAGAAAAAATACACAAATGATATTTCAAGACCCATTCGATTCATTGAATCCAAAAATGACTGTTTTTAATATCGTTTCTGAACCTATAATAGGGCATAACGCGTTAAAAGATTATTCCGAAATGGAAGCTATGGTTAATGAAGCACTGGCTAAATCTGATCTATATCCGCCTGAAGCTTATCTTGATAGATACCCATATGAATTATCAGGTGGCGAAAGACAAAGAGTTGGAATTGCAAGGGCAATTGTCTTGAAGTCAAATTTTATTATTGCAGATGAACCCACATCCATGCTTGACGTTTCATTAAGAGCCTCATTTATGAATAAGTTAAATGAAATAAGAAAGAAAGATCAATTGACAATAGTATATATATCACACGACATTGCATCAGTTTATTATTTATCTGATAGAATAGCAGTTATGTACCTGGGCGTAGTTGTTGAAATCGGAGATGCAAATGAAATAATAACAAATTCCTTACATCCATATACAAAGGCATTAATAAAATCTGTTCCATCTCCCACACCTGAATGGGATCCCGGTAAAATTGATATAATTGGCGAGATCGGCAATTCAATAAATGTGCCAAAAGGTTGCAGATTTTTTAACCGCTGCGTTTACAGGAAGGATATATGTAAGGATACTCCACCACCGGTAAAAGGCGACAGTAATCATTGGTACAGGTGCCATTTTACAGAAGATGAATTGGTGTCAATAAAAAATGAAAGAAATAAATAAAATAAGACTAAAAATAAGTTTTATACCAATTGCTATACTTATAATTTTAATATTTTTACCTTTGCCTTTTTATTTCGCTGGCCTATTTAGTTATTTTAAAATTATGCCATTGATAATATTAATTAGTGCATTTTTTATATTTTTTGTAGGGGCATGGTGGGATTTTGGGGCTAATGAATATATTAAAAATTTAATTGTTGGGCATGTGGAGCTATCTGAGAACGATTTAAAATATATTAATAGGCAGCAACTAATTATAACATTAATCTACATTCTCATAGGATTGCTATATATCTCGATAGCATTTGTATTGAATTCCATTTAATAGTTTTGGTTTATTTTAATATTTACGGGAACTAGGTATGTGTCTAATGGCTATGTGGAATAATACAAATTTATGAATGCTAATCGTGATGTTTTTATTCTAAACAAATATGTGACAATGTTGCTACGTGAAATTCGATATACTACAACTTTCTTTTGTTGCATTTCTCAACAACCAAACAATATCCATATCCCATCATATGTATCTTTTTATTATTATATTATATGGCTTATTATTCAGTTTTCGCAATATATATAATATCCTTCTATCATCATATCATCGAATTGTTATTGATAGATATTTTAGATTTGCGCAAAATTATGTATGCAATATTTTATTTTTACATTGCATTTGCGATAAGTTTTTAATAATAACGTATTAACTCTCAGAATTTAAGCGAAAGATTTATATTAAATTACTTATTACTACTTTTAATGACTTATAATAAGAAACAAAAACTATTGATAGTGTTTGCTATTTTGGTAGCAGCAATATTTGTAATGGAACCGCTATATGGAAATATAGGCAATAATAACCAAGCCCCCTCAACATCTATTTCTTCTTCAATTCCGCTTATATCAGGAGCATCAGCATCTCCATCGTCATATACATATCCAACAAACACATCCGGAGAACCAGGATATACCGGTGGTACTTTTAAATTGGCCCAAATTGGAAATCCGAATAACTTAAATCCATTTGAAGCTGATACAGTTTGTGATTTATACATTTTGGATTCAATTTATAGTTCCGCCACAGATGAACTACCTAACGGAACAATAATACCCTGTTTAGCAACTTCATATAATGTCACTTTAGCTCCTGCTAATATGACTACTTTTGATCCAATGACAGGTGGTAATTCCTCCGTTGCTGAAATATGGACAGTACATATAAGGCCCGGTGTTCAGTGGGATGACTGGACATCTGCTAATGCTGATTCCACATATGTATATAGCAACTCCACATCTTTCTACAATGAAACTGGTATACCATATACCCATACCTATAAGGAAGTGTATAACGCTAGTACAGGGAAGTTCCAGAAAGAGTCTAATATAGTAATGAAAACAAATTATGTTCAGGCAGCGGATTTTGTACTGTCCTGGAAAATACTATCAGAATCCACTGAGTATGACGGTTCATATATTGGTGTCGTTAATGTAATGCCAGTTAACAATTTAACCGTCGATTTCTACTTATCTAAACCATCAGCGACTTTTGTACCATACACCCTTGAAACACCTATATTACCCTATCATATATGGGTAAGCCATGATTATGCAAGTGCAGGAAGCGGATACTGGAATGAAACAGCAGCTACAGCCGCAACACCCGCTAATGGTTCATATAACGAGTGGGATTTAGGCCACTCTGGACCTTTTGGAGGCACCAATGGAGAATATCCCGGGTTAGTTGGTTCTGGACCCTTCATGATGAACGGTGGATATGGAATGCCAGTAGGAAAAGTATTTACAAGTGATTATTGGCAAGTTTATGAGAACCCTAATTATTTCATGCAATATGTTACTGGTAAATATTTATGGACACATGAGTTTATTCCCAAAATATTTTCTGAAAAGGTGTATATATTCTCTAGTCCCTCATCAGCCGTAGGTGCTTTAAGTACAGGCAAGGTAGATGCAATAGAAAGTGATCTATCTTCAGAGTTTGTATCTACTGCAGACCAGATACCGAACGTACATGTATTTGAAAAACCATCTACTGGGTACGCATACTTTAAATTTAATTCGTATAGTGCGGATGCACCTTTCAATATAACTGCTTTCAGGCAGGCATTGAGATACGCATCGCCTTTAGCTTATATAGATTCATCAATATGCGATGGTTATGATGTGCCTGGATATTCTATATTGCCAACGATAGATAAACCATATTCAATTGCATCTTCCGTGCCGTCTTTCACTTTTAATCTAAAAACAGCAAATGCAACGATTGCGTCTATACCTGGAATGCATTATAAGAATGGCGAGTGGTATTATAATGGAGTACAGGTAACAGCAACAATACAATCTCCATCCTCTTCGCTGATACCACAGATATTCACAGGTTATGAGACAATAGCAAGTGACTGGTCATCCATTGGAATACACACAACGGTAGAGTCAGAAAGCTTTTCAACAATAATATCTAAACTTCTGGCATATTCAAATAGTGCTTCCTCTCCCTCTGCATCTTATAATGTAATCACTTTGGGTGTATCAGGCTTACTAGGAGACCCAATTGGGGATTTAGTAGATGATTTTAACTATACAGCAGCATCAGGCTCTGGTGATTATGAAGGCCCATTTAGTGCAATGAATGTTTCAAATCCCTATTTATCAGATCTGGGAATAAAGGAGGAGTCAGCCTTAGGCGTAGTGGATACAACTACGTATAACCTTACAGGTAGCCAGATTGACTCTTTAATGACAAATTTAACAAACTACGCTAACACTAATACTTCACTTAAAGATACTGACGAGGCAATAGCAGCAATGCAATATATTGAGGACGAAGAGTCAACAATGATGGAAATAGGGTATGGTCCTACAGATAGCATAGCATACAGTAATTCCACGTTTACCGGATTAACAGACGTTCCATCTGATATGAATGGATTCTGGGAACAGAATTTATTTACCGTTCATCTCAGGGCAAAGGCTCTGGTAGTTGCAAAACCAACAGCAAAAATAATAGTTTCAGGAATTGCTAATAAGCTTGTTTACTACAATGGGGAATATGGAAATATAACATTTACAGCAATTAATAATGTAACTCTTAAACCTGTTGCTAACCAAGCAATATCGATAACAGTTGAGCCATCATTAATCAACATTACAAGCTTATCAGGTACCACAAATAGCAAGGGACAATTTACATACGAATTCAAGGTTTATAATGCTAACACATTTATCAACACAGTTGGTTATAATGGATTAGTAAGTGTAACTGCAACCGTAGTTTCAAGCATATCTGGAGTTGCTTCAGGTGTGGGGAGTGTACCAATAAACGATTTGCCCGTGCCTGTAGCTTATAAAGTAAGCGGACCAACGGCGATCTCGGGAACTACTCCTACGTACTATAATATAACGATATATAATCCAGCAACGGGAGCTCCGATAAGCGGTTACTCTTATACCATACAAACGTTAACTGCTGCAATTACAATGTCAAATACTACATCAAACCAGAAAATATCGTATCTTAGCACATATGATGTAGACTGTAATTCAACCAGTATATCTGTACCGGTAAATTCGACTTACAGTAGCGATAACATCACATCCATATCCGGTGTTACTGGATCAAACGGGGTAATATCTGTAATGATTGCTGGGAATTCTACATTTAATTACACATTAAATGGGAATAATTATGAATCCTACATATTCTTTGGAAATTATGCAGATGCAGCACCTGGTGCCGGCGAAGCCCCATATATGGTACTTGGTGAAGTCACATCTTCAATGAACGTTAATGGCTACGGTGCTGGAGAACCGTTTGAAATTCCCATAATGCTGGAGAAGAGCATGGACTATTATAATATATCAGTAGACAAAATAGCTATCAATGGAACAACAACCGAATTAATCTTCCATGTTACCAATAGTACAGGTGCAGCGGTAAGTGGCTATAACTTAAATGTAACTTCACAAAATGTGCTAGGTGCAAACAGAGGTTACTTCATAGATTCTAGTAGCTCAGCAATAAATCCTAATTATAACCTTACCACTTCTTGTGGAGCGGATACAGGTTCCCAGTATAGCCCGATGATAACATTGGTAACAAATAGCAATGGAATGGCATATGCTAATTTCACCTCTTTGTTTTACAGTTATAATGCAACAACAGGGGCTATATCATCGATGGCAACACCATCTGGCGCTATACTACCATATGACGAATTCCAGATTAGTGTAATTGGTGACGGTGCGCCTGCTGTAGCTTACGCTGTTGTATCTTCTAATACCTCTGCTTCTGTGTATAACCTAACATTTACAGAATCGGGATTGAAATCAGGAACGCTCTGGTATGTAACTGTAGGAACACAAACTGAATCCTCCAGTTCAAGCTCAATAGTATTCGAAGAAGTAAATGGAACATATGCATACACTGTTGGAAACGTCACCGGCTATAAAATAACAAAAGATGCTTCCGGTAGCGCTAAACTCAGTGGCAAGAACGCTTCTGTTGATGTAACATTTGCAAAGAAAGTCAATTACACAGATTATTACATAATAGGAGGTATAGTTGCTGCAATAATAATTATCGGCGGTGTAGTATATGCATTAAAGAGGAAATCAAAAACGCCTAAGCAGAATTAAATAACTTTATTTTTTTACAAGAAAAATTTTTTACTACCCAATAATTTATAATCTGATTTTTATTTTCAATAATTTTTCATATTGTACCGGTTATTTTTAATATGTTTTGGTATTGCAATTCATACAGTGATAAATCTTCAGCATAGCTTTGCAGCTAGACTAAAAGACTCTACCCAAATATGCTTTTTACACTGGATAAATGTACTGGACTATTATAGAAAGAAAGGAAATATTAACGACAGATTTAACGGGATTAATTCAAAACCATGTGAGCGTATGATTATGTAGTAATATAAAAAATAAGCATCAATACAGGTGCAATATAAAATGAAATTATTGTTAACATATTCATTTAAGTCAAATCGAGTTTTTTATAATCATTCATTTCCTTTAAAATATACTCTATTGCACTATCCAGTTGTACGTCTCTAGATTTTAGAAAATCCTGTGGCATATTTTCTATGTAAATATCAGGCTCCGTACCATAGTTCTCCATTCCATATTTGACATCTTTAAACCATGTGGCAAATTGAGGCTGGGTTACCGTTGTATTATCAAGTAATTTTATTTTAGGGTTAATACCAACAACACCACCCCATGTTCTTGTACCTATAACTTTGCCAAGACCCATCAGTTTAAAAACATGCGTTCCTATATCACCGTCTGACCCTGCATATTCATTTGTTAATCCAATCATCGGCCCATTGACAGAATCTATCGGGTATGGAGTTATAATGCCTCTACGTGGAACATCGTAACCGATCCTCTTTCTTGATAATTTCTCTAATAATAACTGTGAAACGAAGCCACCGCCGTTAAATCTTAAATCCACTATAAGGCCACTCCTGTTAGCCTCCCGATCATAAATCCTGAAAAATTCATTGAAACCATTCATTCCCATATCGGGTATATGAATATATCCAATCTTATCACCGGTTTTCTCATGAACATATTTTCTATTTCTTTCAACGAATTCTCTGTACCTCAAATATTTTTCGTCAATCATTGTCTTAACGTAGTATTTCTTAGTTTCATTTCTGTTTACTATTTCAATTGTTATTATTTCGTTTGCATGACCTAATAGTAGTTTATCAGGATTATTAGTTGCGTCAAGAGTAACACCGTTTATGGACTTTATAATATCATTTTCCTTTATGCCTGTGTAAAGCAATGGTGATTTTTCATTTTCATTGGATGGGTCTCCGTTATAAATCTTGGTTATTATATAATTATTGTTTTTGAATTCATAGTCGATACCAAGTTTTCCAATACTTATTGACTCTACGTTTGAGAGGTCGCCACCTATTTCGTACGAATGCGATGTGCTGTATTCTCCCTGCATTTCTCTAATTAAATCCGATAACTCAAATCTTGTCCTCACTTTATTTAATAATTTCTTATATTTTAGATAAGGGTCATCGCCCAGTTTTTCAACTTTTTCCTTACTCCAGTAATTCTCTTTGATTAAATTAAAAGTGTCATATAACATGTTTTTCCATTCATTCATAGGCTCTATTGTAATATTCAATCTTGTTAAATCTATATCCTCATCCTTTTTCGGTTCAATTTCCCTCTCTATGAATTTATTGCTGGATTTTCTAATTAGCAGGAATTTTTTATTGCCGGATATAAGGTAATTAACAACTTCACTTTCATATAATTCACTTTTTTTCTTTTTAAAGTCAAATAGCTCAATATTCCCTGTTTTCTCGTCGTTGTTGAAGAGATAATATTTCATTGATCCCTCAACCGGATAATGTAGCAGGAGGACACCATTATTTACAGGAATGATGTTAGCATAATCTTCTGCCGGTACTGGAAAAACTTCGCTTAATTGTATAATATTGTTAAGTTTGTATTTACCAGGAATATTTTCATGCAATTCTTCAGGTATATCCGAAAACAAAGGGAAAATATTTTCCTTTACCGGGATGGCATATGGCTTTGTTATTTTTGGATATCCTAAATTAAACACAAGCTGGTCTGCAACCGGATCAAGAGACCGTTTTGACAGGTAAAATAGATAATTGTCGTCGTTACTGAAAACAGGTTTGAAGTCGATAGCTCCGGAAGTTGTTGCGTCATATTTTTTATTGGCTGTTAAATCAAATATCTTTATGGATGCACTTTCGTTATACCCGTAGTATTCGGATTCAGGATACGAATATGCAAGCAATATGGAATCATTTGACCACGAAAAATCGTCTATTGTTCCGGATTCGCTTTCATCTATCTTATTTATGTTTCCATTTTCAACATTTAAGATAAATAATTCAAATCTGTTATTCCCAATTGCAATGTATTTGCTATCAGGTGAAGCTTTCATTGAAAAAATTATGCCATTTTTGAAGTCAAAGAATTTTTTCAATGTTTTATCAACACTGTATAATAATATTTTATTATTCTCTTCGTTATAATTATATATTATTATATCGTTGTTATTCATAAATTCAATTATCTGATTTTTTAATTTATTTATATTCATAACAGGCCCATTTTTTATGCCTGTAAATAATGCCTGCCCCCTGCTTATCAAGCCGATTAAATTTCCAGTATAATTTATTTTATAATCGGTCAAATAATCTGTTGCCTTTACAATCCTGTTTTCAATATTCACTGATGGTATATTTATATTAATATCAAGTTTTTCTACCCTATCATTCTGGAATATAAACAAAGATCCGGATTTCTGAAAGATTATTTTTTTGCTGTCTGAATTGGCATTTCTCACATAGTAATCCTTAAAATCTGTATGTTTTTTGAGGTTGCCACCATTAAAATCGGCTGAGTATATATTCGCACTTCCCTCATGGTCCGAAATAAAATATAATTCATCGTTGTAAATCATAGGTGAATTTACATTTGATTCGAGGTCTATTATTATTTTAAAATCATCATTCTTGCATGACAATATTTTTCCTCTTGTTCCGCCTTTATATCGCTTCCAGTGGGGCATATCTATTGTATTTCTGCCAATTATGGTATAATCTCCGTAATATATAATATTTAAAGCTGGCCCTAGATTTAAAGGCTCAGTATTTTCATTCACTATTCTGTATAACATAGGAGTTCCGAATGGATAATATGCATCGGTTGAAATTATTAAATTGCCATTCTTATCAAAACCTGCAATGGATGTATACATTCTTCTGCTCGTGCTTTTACCACAAAGATATGTAACCCGGTTCAAATTACCTTTCTCAAGGTCTATTGAATATATATCAGAGGATTCGCCGGATTTTCCAGTCATCAATCTGAAATAGACATATTTTTTGTCAGGGCTAATTTTTGGATTTGTAACTATGCCTAAATTGTTTGTCAATCTTTCAATATGTTTTGTGTTAATATTGTATTTCCACAGATCGTTATCATTCACAAAAACAACTAAATCATCATTTATATCTGGATACATAAAATATCTTTCCATATACAAATTATACATAGTGTTTATTTAAAGGTTTGTTTGTGAAAAATATGAATTTGGGCATTTAATTGTCTAAATAAGTATCAACATCGATTTTTGATATTTACACTGTACTATTTATTTCATAGGCCCTGGATCAGGTATTTGCTCAATCCCGTATTTTCATCTATTTTTTATCAATGCATATTGCTATAGATAAATTTTACAGTCAGAAACATTTGGGAAATATAATAAAAGAACCTAGGCCATGAATGAATTTAACTAAAAAAATAAATGTTATTTGCCAGTATTCTTCTAGAGTAACAGGCTTTATAGTTTTTTCATCATGACTTTTTCTATGTTATGTGTTTTCCCTTTCTCAATTATTAATTCCGCACGGTATCTTGTTTTAACAATATTTTCTGAATAATTTTTGCCATTTATGTTATCCCATATCTTCGATGATAATTCCCTGGCTTCTTCCTTTGTGAGTTCTGAATACTTCTTGAAATAGGAGTCTTTGTCTTTAAATGCAGTTTCCATTAGCAGGAAAAACCGTTCCACAAACCATTCCTTAATATATTCCACCTTTGCATCTATAAATATTGAAAAATCAAGAAAATCGGAGACGTAAATCTCATCCTTCTTTCCCGGATTTTTTACCTGCAATATATTCAGCCCTTCCAGTATCAGTATATCTGGATCAACAAGGTCCTGTTTTTCCGGGAGTATGTCATATTTCAGGTGTGAATATACCGGTATCTGCGTGCGGGCTACACCGGATTTTATATCAACAAGAAAATTTATAAGGTCCTGGGTTTCATAACTTTCAGGGAAGCCCTTTCTTTCCATAATATTCTCTTCCATAAGCCTGGCATTGCTTTTAAGAAAATTATCCGTTGATACTATATAAATCCTCAAATCTGGATTTATTCTCTCTAATAGGGTTTTCAAAAGCCTCGAAGTAGTACTTTTACCCACAGCAACACTTCCTGTCACCCCGATGATAAATGGCATTTTCTGGGGTTTAATTCCCATGAAATCATTCCTCTCCCTGTAAAGATTAATATTATTATTTATTGAGAGCTGCAATAGCCTTGTAATCGGGAAATAAAAGTCCTGTATTTCAGATGCAGTGATTTTATCATTTAATGCAAGTATCCCTTTAATATCACTTTCTGACAGAGTAATATTAAGATTTCCCCTTCTCTTTGCCCATTCATCTCTACTAAAGCTAAGATATAGATTTGAGCTGATAGTTCTCCGGGGCAGGTAGGTCTTATTCATATCCATAAATAGTTAAATAGTATTTAAATTCTTAACCGGGGATATTATCTGTTAATTTTTTCCTTTAATTGCCTTAAAAGTACTTCCAGGTCATTCCAGTCATGCACTATATCATACGACATGCAATAATCCAGCATCAGGTTATTCTGCCCTGATGCAAATCTCCTATTGTCGGTCTGAAACCCGATGCATATTTTTCCAAAGGCATAGGCCATTCCAAGTTCAACGCAGGCACCTTCATCAGGCACCCTGCCATCCATTACCATAATAAGTGCTGATGAGGATTTAAGAGCATCAACGTCCCTGTTAAATACCCTTTTGCTCGTCTCCGGCCATAAATCAGGGTCCTTCAAAAGCATTTCATCCTCACCCCCATCCCTCTGTGGCAGATAGGTTGTAAATCCGCGTTTTTCCAGAAAGGCTGCCAGTTCCCTGTTAAATTTCAATTCCATCTCATTAAACAACGGGGCAGATATATAAAAATCATAAGATTTCATTATGCTTTATATGAATAATAAATAAAGTTTTTTTGAAAAGTATTTAAATTCTATACATCATTATAATTTCAAATAATTATTTAGAAATTTATATACAGGAAAGTAATTATTTAGCTGGTACCGATGCATTGTTCCTGACTATGCCAAATTGCCATATATCCTGTTCACAAGCCCTTTCCGGTAAGCCTGTGGATTTATCCCGGTAGCTATTCTCTTTTTCCCATCACGCTTTTCTATAAATTCTGTACTCCCATCAGGTTTGACTGTAATTTCCCCATTCACAAACTTAAAAGCATCAGGTTCTATGAAGGAAAAAACTGCTATGGGGTCATGCATTTCAAAAGTGCCATGCTCTTCTATCATAAATTTTGTGGTTTTATGTAGTGTGTTGCATAATTAATAGGCATGTGTCATCCCCCTCATAATATTGTAATTAACAACCTTAAGAGCTAATTCCTGTATAATATACTCTATTTTCTTAGCTTTAATAACCTCTGTCATTACTCTTTTTAATCCTGAAAAATATATTTCTACAATCCACCTTTTACCATAGCTATTATTCTCCTTCCACTGTTCCATGGAATTCTTTTTTATAAATCTTACAATCTTGGCCCTTGTGGATGAACCTCTGGATTTAGTAGAGGCATTTTTCCTGGGGGGTATTACTGCATTATATCCGAACATATTGTAGATATATTTTGAATCATATCCCCTATCCCCAAATATTCTTAGAATATTATTTTTCATTTTACTCAATAGTTTTCTAGCAGCTTTAGAATCATGTGTATGCTCATCTGTTATAGTGAATGATAATACATTAACATCCTTCAATGATATTATTACATGTAATTTGAGCCACCCCTTCCTTTTCTTATGCCATTTATGGCCTAAGTAATCTCCCCTTATTGTTATTTTATATCCAGTAGAATCTATAATGCAATCCAGTTTATTGTTAATATTATTCAATTCAGGCTTAATTCTCCTTATCCTCCTGAATATTTCACTGTATGATATTGATTTTATTCCTGTTATAATCGCTAAGGATCTCAATATCCCTTCAAGTGACCTGAACGGTACATTAAATATAGATCTTAATCTCGCTAAATACATTATCAATGCATCGGGTACTTTGTATGGATGGCCTATTTTTCCACTATTCTTTTCCTCTAATAGAGTATCATAATCCTTTATAAATGACAGATCTGTAAGGTATTCCACCCTGTCTACAAGTGATTCATTATACTTTTCCCATCTTCTGTTGGAACCAATCCAGTATCTTTTTATACTTCTATTTATTTTATTATTGATTTGTGGTGTCAAAGCAAATCGCCCCTATATTTCACTATATAGGGGTTTACCTTTTAAGTTTTAAATTTATTATGGAATAATTATTAAATTAGAATGAATTATGCAACACACTAGGTTTTATGGATAAAATCTTCTAATGGGCTGCCAGAACTACTCGGCGGTATACTTTTTATTGCAAGTTCCCTGTTCATTGTAACGTCCAGTGGAACAATAGTTTCGTTGATATCCTCTTCCATGACTATTTTAGCCGCCTCCGGGTCGTAAAATATATTAAATTCAGCATTTCCCATATTTCCCTTTCCATATGGGGTAATGCCAAATGCGCCTCCCATGATTATTATCTGTTCTATGTTCTCTTTTATACTATTATCCAGTCTCATGAGGATTCCCAGGGAAGTTAAAGGAGATGTACAGATTATGGTATGTTTTTCCCGTTTTAATGCTTCATACATTTTAATTATTCCATTATGGTGATCTTTTTCCTGAACCGGATCATTAAATTCGTATGTTCCAAGCCCCTTATCGCCATGAAAATTTTCATAATAATGGGGTTTTATAAGTGGCCTGGCAGATCCATGGTACACAGGGCAATCAAAATCAAGCAACTTTGCCACACCAGCTGTATTCCTGTAAGTATTCTCAAGCAATGAATTTCCTGAAGAAGCAACAATGAATTCTGGAGTAATATTGTACTGTTTCAACAAAATCATTGCAAAAGCGTCATCGATTCCAGTATCCACATTAAGAATAACCCTGTTCATTTCTGATTATAACCTGCTTATAAAAATATTTTGCCATTGTAATTCATTTCAGCCTGTGCAGAAATAATAGCAAATATTGCCATATATAACAATTGAATTCCCAATTTAAATACATGTAAACGCTAAAATTAATATCTGTATATATTATACTTTCATAGATGGCAGGAATTCGAGCCTATTTCCTATTCAATGGGTTCAACCCCATAATATATGTAAATAGCCGGCATTCCTGTTATTCAATCTTGGAGAATGATAATTTATGTCAGGCAAAATTGTAATAACCGGGTCTAACAGGGGAATAGGGCGATCAATAGCAGAAAAAATGGCATCAGAAAAATATGGAATTATTATGGTTGACTATGATAATGCCGTACTTGATTCGGCTAAGTCGCTGAATTCCCGATATGGCAATGTTGAAGGGATAAAATGTGACGTATCAAGTTATGATGCCTGCGTTGAGGCTTTTTCAACAATAGATAAAAAAGAGATATACGGCATAGTAAACAATGCTGGCATAAACAGAGATGCCCTATTCAAAAATATGTCATTTGATCAGTGGGACGCCGTAATAAAAACTGATCTTTACAGCATGTTCAACGTTACAAAGCAATTTGTTGATTCAATGATTGAAAATCTAAGTGGAAGAATAGTAAATATTTCTTCTGCAAGCTGGAACGGAAACGTAGGGCAGGCCAATTACTCATCTGCGAAGGCAGGAGTTATCGGGTTTACTAAAACGCTTTCACGTGAACTGGGCAGGTATAATATAACATCAAATGCCATTGTTCCGGGATTCATAAAAACTCCGATGACAGACCAGATGCCTGAAAAAATAAAGGAAAAGTTTATTGAAAAAATTCCATTAAAACGTATGGGCTCCGGTGATGATGTGGCAAACGCTGTTTCATTCTTGATGAAAGAGGATAGCAATTATGTCAACGGAATTTTACTTGAAGTAGGTGGAGGAATGTCCCTGTGAAAACCATGGTCGAGGTACTTGAAGATTCAAAAAGAAGCGATCCATTTATCACATATTTTAAGAATATTATGACCTATGGAGAATTTGAAGGATATTCAAATGCCGTTGCTGTAGAGTTTTCTATGTATTGCGATCCGGGTGACATTATAGCAATAATAGCAGAAAATATACCTCAGTTCCCCATAGTGCAATACGCGTCATGGAAAAATTCCTGCATTTTTGTGCCATTGAGCCCTCTGGATTCTGAGAATGAAATTACAGGGAAAATTAAGTTCATAGATGCAAGGGTGGTAGTAATCAGCAGTGAATTCAGGGAGAAATTTTCCAGCTTGATGGAGATACAGAGCCTCCATGTCTTATATACAGACCCACAGACTTTCGGGAAACTTCCGGATAATATGGCAGAAAAGTACATCACAGGAATAATGAAAGAAGAATTAAACCTTCGACTCAAGAAAGAATTCAAGGGATATTATCCGGAACCAGGGAGTATAGCAATGCTTGTATTTACCTCCGGTACATCAGGCAGGCAGAAGGCTGCTGAGATAACCCATAGCAATATATATTCAGCTTCGTATATATACCGTGAATGGTATTCGGTACAACCACAGGACAAAAACCTGTGTATCGCTCCTTTCTTCCACATAACAGGGTTAATTTTTGGCATATCGTTGACAGTGCTTGCCCATTCATCCATGGCATTGACGTACCGGTTTAACGCGGAAAATGCACTGGAAACGGTAGAATCAGAAAAGACAACAATTACTATGTTCGTTGCCACAGCCTACCGGGCTATGATCAATTCATGGTCAAATGTTGATAAAATCAAAACCCGGCTCTCATCCATGAGGCTATGGTCGGCAGGCGGAATGCCCATGCCCTATAAAACTGAAATAGAATGGAAAGAAATGTCAGGTAAGTGGATATATATGGCATATGGATTAACTGAGAGCACTTCTCCAGTAGCACTATGGGAATACCCATATACAGACAATATCCCATTATATAATGGCATAGTTACAGCTGGCAAACCGGCAAACTATACACGCATAGTCAGGGCAAGGGGTGGTGAACTGGTAGTTTCAGGGCCACAGGTTATAAGAAGGTACTATAAGAATCCGGAAGACACGGAAAAGGCATCCGGGAAATACGGGCTGAAAACAGGTGACATATGCTATATTGATAGCAATGGATATATCTATATAATTGACCGGAAGAAAGACCTTATAGATGTATCCGGGTATAAGGTAGTTCCTGCTGAGGTTGAAAATGCAATAAGAACCTGTGATCAAGTTGAAGATGTTGTAGTTGTTGGAGAAAATGATGAATATAAAGGTGAAGTCCCTGTTGCGTATGTTAAATTGTCTACAATCCCAGATAACTACGAAGAAATGAAGAAAAATATTTACGGCGTATGTAAAAAAGAACTGGCAAGATATAAGGTGCCTGCACGGATAATCTTTGTAAGGGACATGCCATTGAACGCATCTGGAAAGATTAAACGGTCAGGAATACATTCTGTAGAGGTGGTTTATCAATGATAAGGGGTTTTTCAGAAGCTATATACAAAAATTATGATGGGACAGCATATGAAATAATGAATGAGGCGCTAAATAAATCACTTTCCATGGCTGGATTGGAGAGAAAAGATATTGATGGCTTTATGACAACATTTCTCCCAGGTGTCTTTGATGGAAATGTATACATGCATTTTTTTCCGGACCAGATATGCAATTATCTTGGAATTAAGCCAAAATATATAGATTCCATGGAGTATGGTGGGCCATCAGTGCTTTCCGCATTCTGGAGGGCTGAACACATTATAAAATCAGGGGTGGCTGAAAATATTCTGCTCCTGTTTGGGGGCAAAGGGTCAGCAGTAAGGAAAAAGAAACAGACAGTGGATTCCATTGAAAACCTTTATTCTGACATTACCAACACACCTTATAAGCCCCTGCTGTCAGGATATAATTATACAAATCCAGTTTCGGATTACGCATTGTTAGCTCAACGCCACATGAAAATATACGGGACAACAGATGAACAGAGGGCATCACTCATAGTCAAACAGAGGGAAAATGCTAACAGGTCAGGGTATTCAATGTTTACCGGCTCCATTACTGTTGAGGATGTACTTGGCTCTCCTATTATCTCATCTCCACTGCACCTGCTGGAAATAGTTTATCCTGTAGATGGATTCCACGCATTTATTGTGTCAAAAAATTCAGGTAAGCTAAGGGAAATCAGTATACTAAAATATGGAGAAGCACACCAGTCGGCACTTCCTCCAGAAATAGATGATATAACTATCACTCCTGCAGCTGAAAGTTCATCCAGCTTCCGAGGCGACATTAAAAAATGC
This sequence comes from Ferroplasma acidiphilum, assembly GCF_002078355.1. Lineage (NCBI taxonomy): Archaea > Methanobacteriati > Thermoplasmatota > Thermoplasmata > Thermoplasmatales > Ferroplasmaceae > Ferroplasma > Ferroplasma acidiphilum. The sequence continues at coordinate 660,910 of NZ_CP015363.1, forward strand.
GATTTCTATGAACTTTACGATTCATTCAGCATTACGGTAATGATACAGCTTGAGAACACAGGCATTGTGCCTCCTGGTAAATCAGGTGAATTTCTGGAAAAAAATTCCATATCTGTTAATGGAGATTTTCCATTGAACACCGGAGGCGGAAGCCTGAACCGTGGGCAACCTGCATATATGAGCGGGAGTGTATTGCTTTATGAGGCACTATTGCAGATGAACGGAATGGCAGGGAGAAACCAGGTTAAAACTCCTGACAAAGCTTTCATAAATGGAATGGGCGGATGGGCAAGAAACCATTCAGTCTCAATGATACTGGGTGAGTAAATGAAATTGGATGAAATCTATGAGGAATATAATAAACATTTTTCCATAGGAATATTGCCATACACTAAATGCATGAATTGTGGGAAGGTATACTATTATCCAAGGGACAGTTGCCCTGTATGTGGAAAAGGAGACCTGAAAATTATGCAGTCTACAGGACACGGCACAGTATACAGCTACACAAAATTCAATAATGGTTTCTATGGAATAATATCGTTCAGCGAGGGGTTCCGTGCATATATGGATATTTCCGGCAATAATCCCGGGATTGGAATGGAAGTAGAGATAAAATTTAAGAAAATAAAGGATAATTTACTGCCCTATGCGGAATTAAGATAAATTTTAAGGTTTAAAATTATATTTTTTGAATGCTTCATTCATTTCCTTTTCCAGTGAATTCCTTTCCTCTTTGCTTAATTTGAAGAATGGCTCACGGGGGTTTCCAGCATCTATCCCTGTCATAATTTCTACCATATCATAAATAGAAGAAATTGTTCCATATTTCCTTGATAGGTCTGCAAGCTCATTCAATAAGAACTGATACCTGTCGCCATCCTTATTATCATAGTTTTCTATTATTTTATTTATTATTTTATATCCATAATTTGAGGCACCGGATACAAAGCCGTCGAGTCCGAGCCTGTATGCAGAAAGTATATACTGGTCAGGCCCCGTATACACTTTGAAATCCTGGACATACATTTTTGTATTGAGTATATCATTCATATTGAACGTTGTTTCTTTTATTCCTATTACATCTCCCCCGGCTTTCTTTATGTCGTTAACCATGTCATAGGTAATATTATATCCTGTTGTATCCGGATAGTTATATATTATTGTTGGATATTCTGAAGAGAGTTTTGTGTAATATTTTATGAGCCACTCCCTTTTCATTCCTGTGAAATAGTACGGTGGAAGTGCTGCAACTGCATGTATTTTATATTTTTTAGCCTCTCTTGCCAGATATATTGAATCCTCCAGATTCAGGGAGCCAACCTGTAGTATAACATGGTCAGGAATATGGGCAAAGGCATCCAGGAGGTCATGTTTCTCACCTGAAGCCATAGATGGGCCAAGCCCGGTGGTTCCTGCAGGAAATAAATATTTCATGCCGCCCTTGAGAACATCCTCCCCGTGCCTTACAGCTTTATCTTTATCTACCTTATTATCCGTAAATGGAGTTATAATCGGTGTAATAGAATCCAATTTTTGCATAATAATGTAAATCTATTTAGCTATATAACATTTCCACTGGCTACCTTTATCGAAACAAAAAATTAAAAGTAAATGACTTACTCCCGGATAAAAATCTTAAAATATCATCTTGGCTTTACAATTCATGGAAATACAATATAAGAATATGAATATTAACGAGCGGAACCTGAAATATTTTCCGCTTGCACAACTTGCAGGTAAATATGATATTGAAAATCTGCCATATTCACTTAAAATTTTGCTTGAAAACGTTTTGAGGAACTATGACGGTGTTGATATTGATGAACGTTCAATTGAAAACATAGCCAGGATGAAATCAGGGTCAGAGATGGCATTCAAGCCTTCTAGGGTTGTTTTTCAGGATTACACGGGTGTTCCAATACTGGTGGACCTGGCAGCTATGAGGGAATACTACAAAGAAAATAAATTAAATGCCGATGACGTAAACCCTGCAACAAAATCAGACCTCGTAATTGACCATTCCATAATTGTAGATTCTTTCAGGGGAGAGGAGCCTATAATATTAAACATGAAGGATGAATTTGAAAGAAATGTAGAACGCTACGATTTTCTTAAATGGTCCCAGCAATCATTCAAAAATGTGAGGATTGTTCCCCCGGGACATGGAATTGTACACCAGATTAATTTAGAGTATTTATCCTCTGTAGCCGTTATAGAAAAGGATGAAATATTCCCTGAAAGCCTTATCGGTGCAGATTCACATACAACCATGATAGGTGGCATTGGAGTCCTGGGATGGGGAGTAGGAGGGCTTGAAGCTGAAGCTTCCATGCTCAATGAACCCTACTTCATGAATGTGCCAGATGTTATTGGCGTTAACATAAAAGGATCTATGCCGACAGGAGTTACACCCACAGATGTTGTATTGTATATCACAAAAACACTGAGGTCAAAAAACGTTGTCGGGAAATTCGTTGAATTCTATGGAAATATATCTGAACTCACTGCACAGGACAGGGCAACCATATCAAACATGGCTCCTGAATATGGCGCAACAATAGGTTATTTCCCCGTTGATTCCGAAACACTTAAGTATTTAAAAGGGACAAACCGCAGCACTGAATCTGTTGAAAAATACTTTAAGGAGCAGGGATTATTTTATAATGGGCCAAAAAAATACACGGATACTGTTGAAATTGACCTTTCAAAAATCAAAAGTGCAGTTGCCGGGCCGAAAAATCCTGATGAGCTTATCAATATAGAGGATTTAAAGGGAAAAATAGAAGACCTGTTAAAGGAGGGCAATGATGGAAAACTTGTCAAAAACGGTGCTGTTGTGCTATCAGCAATTACCAGCTGTACAAACACATCAGACCCATTCGTGCTTCTTGGAGCCGGGCTGATCGCAAAGAAGGCTATTGAGCATAACCTTACCGTGGCTAACACAATAAAAATCAGCCTTGCACCAGGATCAAAGGTTGTAACAGAATACCTGGAAAAAGCCGGGCTTATGAAATACCTGAACAGGCTTGGATTTGAACTTGTAGGATACGGATGCACAACATGCATAGGAAATGCAGGGCCTTTAATTCCTGAAGTACAGGACGATATGCTGAAAAACAATGTCAAGACATTTGCAGTCCTGAGCGGAAACAGAAACTTCGAGGGAAGAATAAATCCCTATATAGCCGGTGCTTTTCTTGCATCACCCATGCTGGTAGTGGCATTTGCCATAGCAGGGAAAATGAATATTGACCTCATAAATGAACCGATAGGCAATGATAATGGAAAACCGGTATACCTGAAAGATTTATGGCCAACAAACGATGAAATAAAAGAATATTTCCACCTTGCCATGGACCCTGAAGTTTATAAGAAGGAATACGGAGATGTTTTCAAGGGGGACAATAACTGGGAATCCATGAAATCGAGCAAGGGGCTTCTATTCGATTTCAAAGAAGATTCCTCATACATTAAAATGCCACCATGGATGTATATGGAGCCGGTTACTGACATTAAGAATGGAGGGATACTTGCAGTATTCGGCGATAAAATAACAACAGACCACATATCTCCGGCAGGGCCAATAGCAAAGGACTCTGTTGCAGGAAAATACCTTGCATCAATGGGGATAACCGAAATGAATACATTCGGCGCCCGCCGTGGGAACCATGAGGTAATGCTACGTGGCGGTTTTTCCAATACAAAGATAAGAAACCTTATGGTTAGCCATACAGGTGGCAACACCATCTATTATCCGGATGGGCAGGAAATGAGCATATACGATGCAGCAATGAAATACATGAAAAATAAAACTCCCCTGGTTATATTCGCAGGCAAGCAATACGGGTCAGGAAGCTCCAGGGATTGGGCTGCCAAGGTAACTGCGCTTCTTGGAGTCAAGGCAGTGGTTGCGGAAAGCTTTGAAAGAATACACAGGAGCAATCTTGTGGATATGGGCATAGTTCCGGTTCAGGTTGATAAGCTGCCCGATCTGAAAGGAGATGAGGTAGTTAACATAGATGGAATAAATAATATTTCCATAGGAAAGGAATTGAATATTTCCATTAACGGAAAAACACTTAAGGGGAAAGCCCTGATAAACACAAATGCAGAATTGAACTACGTTAAAACCGGAAACATTCTGAAGTACATTGCCTTATCTGCAAAAAAGTAAAAATTTTTTAATTTATTTTTGAGTATATTTTTATTAATTCCTTAAAATCAATGCTTTCATAGAATTTTGACGCCAGGAGGTTGAGTGACGGGAATTCGGCGCTGACCATTTTTATATTTCTCTGTGCAGCAACTTCCTTCAATTTCTCTATCAATTTCATCCCGATGCCCTTTGCCCTGAATTCAGGCATAACATAAAATTCCCTTATTCTGGCTTCGTACTTCGGGTCGTAATAGATTCTGAATATTATATCGGAAGTTATCATCCCGATAACCCTGTTTCCTTCCTCGGCCACGAGATTTATATGGTTATCTTTATCTTCAATAATCCTGATTATTTTTTCAGATATTTCCTTCTCATTCCCCTCAGACACTTTTAGAAGAGGATCGAATTCCTCATTCAGATGTTTTAATCTCAAAAGCTGCTCCATTACCATTTCCACATCCTTTTTCTCCATTAATCTTATATTTACCATATTTAATCACCTATAAATCGAATAATTTGTTATACACCTTTCTATTGTTATTTATAATTTCAGACGCTTCCCTGTAAAAACCTTCTGTGGAGTCTGATTTCCTGGCAAGCCCCGATTCAACGCATTTTCTAGCTACAATGGATGCAACCCTCGGAAACAGGTCAAAATCTTCCATAGATGGCACTATATGGTCTTCAGTGGGATTTTCTATGAAGTCAGCAATTGCATAGGAAGCAGCAACCATAATGCCGAAATTTACTCCTTTAGCCCTTGCATCAAGCACCCCACGGAAAACTCCAGGAAACACCATGCTATTATTTATCTGATTGGGGAAATCACTTCTTCCAGTTGCCACAATCCTTGCGCCTGCTTTCTTTGCATCACCTGGCCATATTTCAGGTAATGGGTTAGCCAGTGCAAATATTACCGGGTCTCTGTTCATGGATTTGATCCATTCATCTTTTATAGTCCCTGGAACAGAAACTGAGGCAGATATAACCACGTCAGCCCCCTTAAATGCATTTGCAGGATCACCCTTCACCCTTTCCTTATTGGTTTCCAGGGCTATTTTATATTTCCACGGGTTTTTAAACATAAGGGCATCAATATCCTGCCTGTCAGGTTCTATAATTCCCTTTGAATCTATGGCTATTATATTTCCCTTGTCGAATCCAGCAGCACCGAATAAATAAATAGCGGCAATGTTGGCTGCTCCAGCTCCATTGAAAACTATTTTTACATCCTCTTTCTTCTTATTCAGTATTCTCAGTGCATTTATAACGCCTGCAAGGATGATTGATGCAGTTCCGAGCTGGTCATCATGCCATACCGGTATATCCATTGATTTCTGCAGGCTTTCCAGAAGGAAAAAGCATCTTGGTGATTGTATATCTTCTAAATTGTACCCTCCAAAATATGGCTGTATTGCCTTTGCCGCTGTAATAAATTCTTCATTGTTATTTACAACCAGTGGTATGGGAATAGCGTTGACGCCGCCTAAATAATTGAAAAGCAGGGCTTTTCCTTCCATAACCGGAATGGATGCCTCAGGGCCGACATTGCCTATTCCAAGGACTCTCGTGCCATCTGTAAGAATAGCTACAGAATTCCATTTTCCTGTTAACTCATATACCAGTTCTTTATCGGCCTGTATTTTCTTGGATACTGCAGCAATACCCGGAGTGTATAAGGATGAAAAATCCCCCATTCCCGTGATTGGCACCTTTGACAGTGTCCTGATTTTACCCCTGTATTTTTTTGAGATTTCTATGGCAGTTTTGTCAAAGTATTCTGTTCTCTCAGAATCTTTCATTATCATAAAAATATATATAAGTTGGTTATTAAAACTTTACGCATAAATCAGAATTCATATTACTGCAATTGCCGATTATATTCTAATACACAGTAACTGCCTATACCGGTAAACTATTAATAATAATGCTATATTGGCTATTATGATAATCAGCCTTCAGGTTAAATTTGCAGCAATGGATATACCGGATGACTTTCTGAAGATGATGGAAGAGAAGACCGGTTGCAAAATAGTTAAGGGATTTTCGGATGATGCCGATATAGTTGTATTTGCCGGGAAACCAGAACCCGGGAAAAAAACTGTATTTATGCAGAGTATTTCTGCCGGGGTAAACCATCTGGATTTTAGAAATATAGATAAAAAAATTGTAATATGCAGCAACGCAGATGCATGGTCAATTCCGGTTGCCGAACATGCTATGGCATTAATACTGGCTAAATATAAAAATATCTGTGAATCAAATACGGCTATAAGAAATGGAACTTATAACAGGAAACTATCAGAGTCAATATATGGACAGACTATTGGAATAATGGGATATGGCGGCATAGGAAGGGAGGTTGCCATTCGCGCTAAGGCATTTGGGATGCATACCATCGGCTTCGGAAGGACAGAAAAGAAAGACCCTGCACTGGATGTTTTTTCCATGGAAAGTGAATATGTTGCTAAAAATTCTGATGTAATACTCATAAGCCTGCCCTTGAATAAACATACAAGGGGAATGATAGATTATAAATTCCTTTCATCGGTTAAGGGAAATATTATAGTCAACGTAGGCAGGTCTGAAATAGTAAACATGGATGATATGATTAAGTTCCTTGAGGAAAATAAAAATAAATGGTTCTTAACAGATGTATGGTGGGGCGAGCCGGAAATCAAAGGAGAAATTCCGGAAAATGTTATAATTACACCACATGTTGCTGGACTTGCCAGAAATTTTATGCAGGTTCCTGTGGAAAAAGCATTTGAAAATGTTGTAGCATACATACATGGGAATCCCGGTAACATAGTTAACAGAAATGACTACATTTGATGCTATATATTAAGGAAAAAATTTTCTATTTAAATAACTGTGATAGCACAACCAGGCCAGACCACAACTGCATATTTCTACGTTGAACATAATATTATAAGCAAAGCCAATAAAGGTTCCGGATATATTATATACATCTGGAAAAGCACCTGTTGCCTGTGAAAAAGATGGCAATATCAAATATACTGTGTAACGGAAATACAGTACTATCTCAATGAGAAAGCTTCCATATGCGGGAGTCAATATGATTATATAGTTAAGTCGAACTATATCCTTACGGGATAAACCATTTTAAAAATTAAATAATTAAGTATATATCGTAATATACTATATCTTATAAAGTGTTAAAATTGTCTAGTTTTGAAAATATGGATATATCAGAAAATTTAAGGAAATCATTAGGCTTAATGAAGTTTACGGAACCAACAGAAATCCAGGAAAAAGCAATTCCTGTAGTATTGACGGGAAAGGATGTTATTATACGTTCTAAAACAGGTTCAGGTAAAACAGCGGCATATCTACTGCCTGTGTTGAACTCGGTAGAAAAGTTAAAGGGTAAAGGTGTAAAAGCAATAATTATATTGCCAACAAGGGAACTGGCGCTTCAGACCCACAGGGTTGCCTCAAGGCTCGGAAAAATTTCAGGAATAAAATCAACAATTGTATATGGTGGAGCATCCATAATAAGGCAGGTTGAGGAACTTCCTGGTTCAGATATCGTGATCGGGACACCCGGAAGAATACTGGATTTATACAACCAGAAATACCTTAAACTTGACCATGTCAAGTATCTGGTACTTGATGAAGCGGACCTTATGCTTGATATGGGATTCATAGATGACATAAAGAAAATTATCTCATTTACCCCGGAAGGCAGGCAAACTATATTGCTATCTGCAACATTGCCTGCAGAGGTTAAAACAATAGCAAACCATTTCATGAATAACCCTGAGTTTGTAGATGCAGGTGGGGATGAAGCTATACCATCATCAATAAAACACCTTTACACTGTATCTGAGAAGTTTGACAAATTCTCAACTCTTATGTCCTACATACACAGTTATAATTCCAGAAAAGCTATAGTATTTGTGAAGACACAGAGATCCGGTGACCTTTTAAATCTAATACTCTCAAGATCAGGATTCAATAATGTGCTGATCCATGGTGGAATGAAGCAGCATGCCCGTGAGAGGTCTATAGCGGATTTCAGGCACATAGATTCAGGGATACTTGTTGCAACAAACGTGGCTGCAAGGGGGCTTGACATTCCAAATATTACAGATATAATCAACTTTGATGCGCCGGAGAGTACTGAAACATACGCACACCGTGTTGGCAGGTCAGGAAGAATGGGCAAGGATGGAAGGGCAATGACAATATTCGATCCCAGCCAGAAAAGCCTTATCCAGAGCATACAGAGAAGAAACAGGATAAAAATGGAGAAAATAAACATAGACCTTGAAACAGAGTACACCGATATCAATTACGGCAAATTAATCGCACAGTTCCGTGATAATGAAGAAAACGCCCCTGAACCGGATTACCATAGCCGTGGCAGAAGGCCATCAGGCGGCAGGGATAGGAGGCCATCTTCCCGCAGGGAAACAGGAAGCAGGCCAGGAAGAAGCAGTGGAAACTACCGCAGAAGAGAACATCAATAATTAATGCAGCCAATGGCATATTCCATTGCCCTGATTTAATATTATTTTCAATAAATTGACTTTTCAGGGTCTTTTTCTATATTTACATTAACATTGCGTATTTCTCTCCATGAAAAATTTTTTCTTACCCTTAAGTTGTTATGCAAATAAACTCCTGAGAAAAACAGGTTTCCTTTATCGTTATATTTTATGGACATTATGGATAGAAATTTATATTCTTCCCGATCTGTGTAAACGTTGACGGTAAAATCATAAAGAAATGCATATGCGAGTGTCTTTTTTATATCTTCCAACTCCATGCTGGACCGGCTGTCAGATTCTTCAAGCTTTCCTTCCCTGAAGGATATGGATGCAATTATCATTTCGGTCAATTTATTGATTGAAACATATTATATATATTTATTTTAACCTGAAATCATAGATTCTTTTCCAGGTATTTTATATCATCTTCATTTAAACCTTAACTCTTCATTTTTTACGTAATATGTCCAGGTCTACCCCTAATTTTGATATGAGTTCCTTTGCCTTCTTCGGTATTTCGCTTACCATCTCAGTTTTCCCTGTACTGTATATTTTTATCCTGGAAAGAATGAGTAGAATATCCCTCACACTGTATTTTCCATCTATCGTGTTAAGTACCTGGAAATGCAGGTAAAGTGAGAGTAAATTCAAAAACATGTAGGATGAAAGCATGTGATCATCTCGGATATATGATCTATCTGCTTCAAGGTCATTCTTGTATACATTGAAAGCGTATTCAACATATTCACGTTCTTTGTACAATCTGTATATCCGTTCCGGTTCATCAATAATATCGGATAAAAGGTAAAGCTTTCCAAAATCACCGGAATGATCGTAGTATGATGATTTTGACCTGATATTGTCATGGATTCTTATGAGGTAGTCCCTCTCCTCCTCTGATTTCAGGACAGGGTCTTCGAATACATATACACCATTCTCAGGCTTCCAGTACTTCACAGGCTTTCCATTGTACATGAAAACATTAAGGAAATCACCGCTTTCCGGTATAATGGAAGAATTCCTCCTCAATGGTATGATGTAGCTAAGATGCCTCCTCTTCAGCTTTTTAATATTGTCTGCGGAGAAGAAGCCCTTATCTGCTACTATAACGCATCTTTCCACGCCTGCTATGTCTATTGTATTTGCCATAGCTGATACATCCCTTATTGAGCCTGGAAGTATCCTTATGAATGTGGGTACAGTCCTTGTTGATGAGAACAGCATCATTACATTGATCTGTGGAAGGTGTATCTCCTTTGAATTATGGCCAGGCTCAAGGAATGATATGTTCTCTGACCTGGAGAATATTGCTGTTGAATCCATTAAAACATACTCGCCCTTTTCTGTGAGCTTTCTCATTACTGCTACCATGCCTTCCTGTGGCAGTGATGACAGCATTCCTGAAATGGACCCGGGAGACATGGATTCATTATACATTCTTGAAAGGTATGTTTTCTCATATAGATACCTTAAGGACTTCATTGGTAGCGGCTGTATATCCCTGAGTATTACATATATTATTATCCTCTCATACATATATGGAAATACCTGCTTCAGTACCGGGAGTATTGTCTTCCCTGCTATTCCATACAACAATGCAATATTTCCATATTCATAGTCCCCACTTATGCCTGAAACATCGCTTTTCTTTATTATTCCAGCAGGTGTTACAACCCCAAGGTATTTCCCTGTCACTTTCTTTGCCCTTTTTAGATCCTTATCATACCTGCTTGATGATTCATATGCATAATACCTGTCACCGAACCTCCTTATCTCTATCCCCTTCCCCTTATGTTTCAATACCCAATCTGGCATATTATTCATATAACGTATATATACGTAATATGTATATAAATATTTCTCTAATCAAATGTGGTAATAAACCCGGTAAAACACTAACTTACTATTACATAGATGGAGAGAGAAAATGTGACATATAACGTAAAAAACTAAGAGTTAAGGTTTAAAAGAATATCTGAATTCTTTGCATTCTGCAAAACGTGGGCCCTGTTCGAAGCCCTTGGAATAGGAAATACATTCTGATTCCTGCTTATGAGGTATGCAAGCGCTATATTGGCATTGGGAACGTCCCCTATAGTTTTTCTTACATGGTCAAAATACTTATTAAATTGTGGTTGCGTTACCTTCCCATGCCCCAGGGGAAAATATGCCATTACAGCTATATGATTTTTATTGCAATAATCTATCATGGCTTTCTGGCTGTTTCTATGGAAGACATTATAATTTATCTGGATCGATGTTATTTCATATTTTGAGAGTATTCCCTGTGCACGCTTTAAAAGGTTTAGTGTGAAATTGCTTACGCCTATATGCCTCATCTTTCCTGTATCTATCATCTTCTCCATGGTACGCATAGTTTTTTTAAGGTCTACTGCAGGATTTGGAAAATGTATCTGGTATAAATCAATATAATCTGTATCAAGATTTTTAAGGCTACGGTTCAGGGCCTTTTCAAGGGATTTCGGTGATAGGTGTGTGGGGAATACCTTTGTAGCTATGAATAATTCATCCCTTTTGTACGATTTTATTGCTGTTCCAACAAGTTTCTCTGTACGGTACAACTCTGCTGTATCAATGAGGTTAATCCCGTTGTCTATTCCTGCCCTGTATGCATCTATTTTCTGATCTTTGCCAGAATATATGCCCAGGTATGTTTTGAATATCCATCGCATATCGTAGTATGTGCCCATGCCGATCGTTGAGGTTTTGAACGACGTGTTGCCGAATTCCCTGTATATCATCGTTCTCCTAATGCTAATTCTTATTTAAATATGTTATCATTTAAAATATTACATACTTTGAAAATAAAGTCGGGTAGCTGTTGAATGGCATAAAAATAAAAAAATTTAGAAAATCCGGCTATAATTGCCATTAAACTTATTCCCTGAAAAATAATATTATATATCCTTTATTAATGTATAATAGATTTCAATGAATCTTTATGAATACATGGGTAAGGAAATATTCAAAAAATACGGAATACCGGTACCCGACGGATATGTAATAGAAAATGTTGGAGAGTTAAGAAAGTTCGAATATCCTGTGGCTATTAAATCACAGATTCTTTCAGGGAAAAGAGGCAAAGCAGGCGGTATTAAATTCGCCAGGAACAGCAATGAATTATCAGAGTTTTCGGACAAGCTGTTGAATTCTACCATAAATAATCTTACGGTAAAGAAATTGCTCATAGAGCGTATGCTTAACATTAAAAAGGAAATATACCTGAGCATTACACTAGATCGTGCAACAAAAGAGCCTGTCATAATTCTATCGGCAGATGGTGGAATGGAAATAGAGAGCGTTCCGGAAGAAAACATCCATAAAATACACATAGACCCGATGGTAGGGTATTCTGATTATATAGCAAGGGAAGCCCTTTCCTATATTCCTGTTGAGAATAAAAAACAGTTCAGCAACCTTCTCTCTTCACTATACAAAGCTTTTGTGGGTGAGGATGCACTGCTTACCGAGATAAATCCGCTGGTAATAGATTCAGAAAATAACATAATAGCAGGAGATTCAAAAGTAATAATAGATGACAATGCCCTGTACAGGCATAAGGATTATATGATAACAGATCCGGACAAAACTGCTCTGGAAAATGAAGCAGCATCAAAGAGCTTTACCTTTATAGAAATGGATGGTGACATAGGCGTTATAGCAAACGGTGCAGGATTAACAATGGCAACCATGGACTCTTTAACGCTGCACAAACTTAAGCCAAGAAACTTCCTTGATCTTGGGGGTACAGACAATATTGAAATTGTTGAAGATGCATTTTCATTTGTAATGCGTGCCAGGCCGAAATTGATATTTGTCAATATATTTGGCGGTGTAACAAAGGCAGATACGGTAGCAAATGGAATAGTTTCATCAAAAAAGAAATTTGATATAAAGCAGCCTATAGTTGTCAGGCTCAGCGGTGTGCATGAAGAGGAAGGGCAGAAAATTCTTCTTGAAAGCGGTATAAAAGCTTTCACCAACATGACAGATGCTGTAAAAGAATTATCCCGTATACAGGGGGTTGAATAAAATGGTTATAATAAGCAAGGAAACAAAGGTAATAGTCCAGGGAATGACAGGACATCAGGGAGCATTCCATTCAGGCGAAATGATAAAGTTCGGCACAAATGTTGTAGCCGGCGTTTCTCCGGGAAAAGCCGGAACAAAAGTCAACGGTGTAGATGTTTACAATAATGTGGCAGACACACTGGATCTGAAGCCAGATGCTTCGATGATATCTGTTCCGGCTCCATTTGTAAAGGATGCTGCCCTGGAAGCAATAGAAAATGGCATAAAATTAATATACATACTTACAGAACATGTGCCGGTACACGATACAATGGAACTTTACCATGAGGCAAGGAGAAAGGGTGTTTTCATGATAGGGCCAAATAGCCCAGGAATAACAGTTGCCGGGCAGGCTAAAATAGGGATCATGCCAAATAATATATTCCGCGTAGGGGATGTAGCTGTAGCTTCAAGAAGCGGGACGCTTACATATGAAATAGTTAAGGCGGTTACAGATGCAGGATTCGGTGAAAGCACAGTAATAGGCCTTGGAGGAGACCCGATAATTGGAACAACTTTCTCAGATATAATTAAAATATTCAACGAAGACCCGCAGACAAAGCAGATTGTCCTTGTTGGTGAAATCGGGGGAAGCGAGGAGGAAAAGGCAGCAGAATATATCAAAAAATATGTAAAGAAACCGGTAACAGGGTATATAACAGGAATCAGCGCCCCACCAGGAAAGAAGATGGGCCATGCAGGTGCAATTATAGAGAAAGGCACAGGAACTGCAGATTCTAAAATCAAAGCATTTAAAGATGCCGGAATAAAAGTTGCCAATTATCCTGATGACATACCATCATTGTTGCAGAAATAATTGGAAATATGTTATATTTATATATTTTGATTTAATTTCATTTTATGAAACCAAATATTAATTTTGAAACACTGAAAAATTATGTAATGGAAAATTCATCATACAGGCTTTACACCGATGGAGATAAATTCGACCTTCATTTTGTACCGAATGCACCTGAAGCTGAAGCGCATTTTCCGGAAGGAGAATCTGTAGAGCACGTAATGTATGGATACATAGAAGATGGTGTAGCTTATTTTACTAAATTCGTAACCATATCTGCATTTGGCAAGACAGAAATGGACATGATAGACGACGATCCCGTCATGGAATGGTTAAAATATATATAAAAAATTCAATTTATCTACAGAAAAATCAGATTTTTGTAATAAAAAAAGTACCTATTTAAAATTTCATACTTATAATCCGATGATAAAGTTTTTAAATTAAATTAGGCTTATCATAGGATAACAATGCAGGAAACTGATATCAATCTTCTTGTGGGAGGTCCACAAGGCGGAGGAATAGATAGTGCTGCAAATATGATTAGTATGGCATTTTCATTGGCCGGCTATAATATTTACGGGATAAGGGAATTCCATTCCAATATTAAAGGAAGGCATAGCTACATACATTTTAGAATAAAGCACGAAAGGCCAAAATCACTGAAATATCCGGTGGATATAATGGTGGCTCTTGATCCGGATACATTATTTGAACACATGTTCGATGTTGCAAAGGGATCAAGAGTGGTATATGATTCAGCTTTTAACGGATTTAATCTGAAAAATGCCAGAATGATCACATCTGATACACTTGGCAGAATTGAGGAAGAACTTTCATCAAGAAATCTTACCTATGATGTACAGGGAGTTCTGGATTATTTTAAAAAGACAGGCATTGATGTAATTGCAATACCATTCGATAAACTCATAAATGAGAATGTCCACGGTGGGCCGGCAAACCGGTATTATAATACTTTGGGAGCCGGGACAACACTTGCATTGCTTGGACTTGACATATACCATGCAAATGATGGTATTAAATTCGCTTTTAAGAAGAAGCCGAAAGTAATTGAGTCCAATATAAATGTAATAAAGGCTGCATATGATTATGTGGAGAATTCATCAATTAAGGTTGAAACACTTCCAACATATCCAGCACCTCCAAGAATGCTGTTAACCGGCAACGATTCAACAGCTCTTGGCAAGTTGATGGGTGGATTAAGATTCCAGACATATTACCCGATTACACCTGCCAGTGATGAAAGCACATTGCTGGAAAGCCATGAAGAGATGAAATTCCTTGAAACCGCTGGAAAAGACCTGAAAAAAGCAGGTTTAGTAGTAGTACAGTGCGAAGATGAACTTTCAGCAATAAACATGGCAAATGGTGCAGCATTAACAGGCACCAGAACTGCAACAGCAACATCCGGGCCAGGTTTCTCATTGATGGCAGAGGGTATAGGCTATGCAGGAATGACAGAAATACCTGTTGTGATTACATTTTACCAGCGTGGCGGGCCATCAACCGGTTTGCCAACCAGGAACGGGCAGGCAGATTTACTGTTCGCGTTGAACACAGGCCATGGTGAATTCCCGAAGATAGTCATGTCATCCGGCGATATGGAAGAATGCATATACGATGGGATGAAGTCTTTAAATTATGCACAGAGGTACCAGATGCCGGTTATACATATGATAGACAAAACCCTTGCAAATACAATGGATCTTGTGCCAGAAATAGATGTTAAAAAGGTAAAGATTGTAAAATACAATGAAAACACAGACCATGAAAACTTTAAAAGGTATTCCTTAAATACTGAGGACGGCATATCTCCATACGGAGTATTCGGAAAGGATATATTCTGGATGACTGGCGATGAGCATGATGAGCTTGGCCATGTTACAGAGGATACAAAAATGAGAGATAGAATGATGGAAAAGAGGATGCAGAAACTCATTACAGCAGACAATGAGATACCTCTTGAAGACAAGGTCGTACTTTACGGTGATAAAAATGCAGATATAACATATATTACATGGGGAAGCCAGAAAAGCTTGCTGCTTGACGCAATAGACGAGCTCAAGAAGCAGGGCGTATCAGCTAACCTCTTATACCTGAGAATGTTCGAGCCTTTCCCTGCAGAATATGTTGAGAAGGTACTGAAAAATTCCCATCTTATAATAGATGTTGAAAGCAATATGACTGCACAGGCTGCAAAGGTAATAAGAATGAATACCGGCATAAAAATAGAAAATTTCATTTTGAAATATAATGGCAGGCATATGACCCTGGACGAAATTTTAAGGTCAACAAAGAATATAATGGAAAAGAAACCAGCCCTGGAAGTACTCCAGGAAGGTTCATAAGGTGGTAAAAATGCAAAAAAGCGTATCAGATAAGGGTAGTGGTTACAACTTCAGGAACAATATAACAATAGATTGGTGCCCTGGATGTGGTGACTTTGGTATAGTAAGTGCGGTAACACAGGCTTTGTCAGCTATGAAAATGGATCCTCAAGATGTTGTAGCAGTATCCGGTATAGGATGCTCTGGAAAAACACCCCACTATCTAAACATAGCCGGAACACATACCCTTCACGGAAGGGCAATTCCATATGCAGTGGGTGTAAAACTCGCCAATCCAAACCTTAACGTACTCGTTATGGGCGGCGATGGAGACCTGCTCAGTATCGGAGCCGGCCATTTTGTAGGTGAAGGAAGGAGAAACTCAGGAGTAAAAGTCTTACTGTACAATAATTCAGTATACGGATTAACAAAAGGACAGGCAGCACCAACACTCCCGCTGGGAGAAAAGGTAAAAAGCCTTCCAAGGCCAAACATATTGGGAAAAATTAATCCTATTACGCTTGCAATGGCATCAGGATACTCATTTGTTGCAAGGGCGTTCTCATCAGAGATAAAGCAGCTTTCAGAATTAATCCAGAGAGCAATAAAACACGAGGGTTCAGCAGTAATAGAAGTGCTTCAGCCATGCCCTACATACAATGATGTTAACACACTTGACTGGTACAGGCAGAGAGTGTACAAACTTGAGGATGACAAATCATGGGACCCTGTTGTTAACAGCAAGGAAGAGGATGAGGCAAAATTCGACAGAGGCTACAGGAAATCTCTGGAATGGGGAGACCACATACCCATTGGAATATTCTATGAGAACAATACAATACCGAGCTATACCAAAAGGCTTGCAGGTGTAATTCCAGATTACCTGAAATACCCGCCCGCATTGCAGGATGTTTCCGATAGGGATGGGTATACAATAGTAGACCCCATAAAGACATTCTCTGAAAACGATATAGAATTATAAAATTAATTTTTTTAATTCCATAAATAAATTTTTTAGAGTGTAAATAAAATTACTGTTTCATAATTAAAAAAATATTATTAATAGCCTATTTCTTAGAGTCTTTGTTTTTAGCATCCTTGTTTTTCATATCTGTAAGATATTGCTCAATGTAAGCAAGATCCTGGGCAAGTGTTTTCTCACTTTCCTTTAGCCATAGGAGTCCTCCGGCGGAGTCAACCATAGTGCCGGAGAATTTCATATCTCCTACAAGCTGTTTCCAGTTAAATGGAATTTTAGAAATTACTGACAGGTACATAGCATTGTTTAATTTTCGTACATGGAGTTTCCCATAGAAAAGGTCATCTTTTTTATAATAAATTTCAGTGGCAAATGGGGCTTCACCCGGTCTGGGTGGAATTTCCGATTTGCCTGTTATTTCAGTACCTTTTAGAAGGTCGTCGTAGTTCATGATATGCCTCTTGAACTAAGATATTCCATTGACATTTTTGACAATCCCAGTTCCTTTGGCGAATAACCGAATGAAAGCCCGATAAGCTGTGTTATGTATAGTGCAGGGAGCCTCCAGTCCTGTTTAAACTCCCTCTGTATCTTAGTCTGTGTAACATCAAGCTGCAGGTGGCAAAGTGAGCATGGGTGGACAAGCATTTCCGAACCATTGTCCCTTGCACTGCTGAGTACGTTGTTCGCCATTTTCAGTGCCACAGTTGGGTTTGATCCCATCAGGGGAAAACCACAGCATGCTGACTTCATCGGGAAAGCTACGGGTGTTGCACCGGTTGCGGCTACAAGGTCCATTACACTGTGTGGATTGAATGCAGATTCGAATCCCATTACATTTGAAGGCCTCAGCAACTGGCATCCGTAATACGTTCCAACCTTGATATTTGTTAAGGGTCTTTTAACATGTTTCCTGATGTTTTCTATTCCAACGTCCCTTATTAATACCCATATAAAGTGTTCAGATTCAACCCCGTTATCGTATTCCTCCATATTGGCGTTTTTTAATCTCTGGTCAACATCTTCTTTTAGAACAGGGTCGTTTTCATATTTGTCAACTGCCATTTTGTGTGAATTAAGGCAGACACTGCACGGAGTTGCCATTTTGTCATACCCCATTTTTTCTACCTTCTCAAGGTTTCTAAGATTCAAGGATGTATGTGATGATTCATTTTTATCATCCATAAATCCTCCACCACAGCAGTTCCAGTCGTCAACCTCCATTAACTCAAGGTCAAGATCCTTTGCTATTAACTGTGTGGCTATATCAACATCTTTCGCTATTCCGTGGGATGCACATCCCGGATAATATGCTACCTTCATTTCTTTTCACCCATTAATTTTTTTATTTCATCCATATTTTTAACTTTGGAATCTTTCTCGAATGCGTATTTGAATTTGCCTGCTTTCAGCATGTCTACCGCATCCCTCATTGCTTCACCAAATCCGAAACTTTTCAAAAATAGTGTTGATTCTTTTATTTTTCCTGTTGACGATATAAGATTTTCTATGGCATCGTCATGCTTTCTTGCCGCAACTGTTATCGCAGTATTTCCTTTGTATTCGTCAAGATAGTTCTTTGTTTTCTTTATTGCAATTACTGGCTGTACATCCTGGGGGCACACCTCATAGCACATATAACATGAAGTACATCTGTATGCACTGTCCATTAAAAGGTCTAACCTTTCCTGCTTCTTTGTGTCCCTTTCATCATCCACGAACCTGAATCCCTTTGCGTGGGCAGCAGGACCCAGGAACTGTTCATCTTCCTTTACAGACGGGCATGCAGAGACGCAAAGGCCACAGTAAATACATTCTTCAAATTTCCATACTTCAGTCTGGTCTTCAGGGGTCATCCTCTGTTCATTTTCCCCTGAAAGTACGGAATTATCGGCTACCAGTCTCGGCATTACCTTGTACATCTTGTCGTAAAACACGTCTATATCTGTTATAAGATCTCTGACTCCTGGATAATAGTCCATGCTCTCCAGATTAATTTCATTCTTATCATCTGTAGCCTGCAAAGCTATTGTCCTGCATGCCAGAGATGGAACACCATTTATTTTCATTGAACAGCTTCCACAAACAGCCATATGGCAGGATGCACGGTAAGCCAGTGAAGGATCCTGTTCGGACTTTATCCTTCTAAGAACCTCCGTCATCTGTGTATATTTATCCACACTAAGTTTGTAGGACTTCCAGAATGCACCGTCTTTCTCATTATATTTTTTAACATTCACGGTTATTTCTTTTTCTTCCATTTAATACACCCTCGCTTCAGGTTTCCACCTTGTATACGTAACAGGCTTGTACGTTATTTTTATTTCATCTCCGGCAAGATATGTTATGGTATGCTTCATCCAGTCCTTATCATTCCTTTCAGGGAAATCGTCCCTGAAGTGTGCACCCCTTGTTTCTGTCCTGTTCAATGCTCCAGTAGCCATAGCATATGCAACATCGATCATATTCCTTGTTTCCAGCGCGTTGAATAGTTCTGTGTTGTAATTTGTTGATTTGTCCGTGACATACATGGACCTTGATCTTGTTCTCAGATCTTTTATTTTCGAAATAGCCTGTGATAACCTGTCCTTGTCCCTGAATATGCCAACGTTGTCCCACATGATATCCCTGAGTTCCTCTGTCAGGACACCGAAATGCTCGCCGCTTTCTCTCTTTATGTAGGCATAGGCATTATCTACCAGCTTTTCCACGTCACTGTTTGACTCTATTTTTTTATGGGATTTAAGGTATTCTACCATGGCATTCCCGGTCTCCCTTCCATATACAAGGGTTTCCAGAAGTGAATTTGAACCCAGCCTGTTAGCACCATGCACAGAAACACATGCGGCTTCTCCGGCTGCAAATACGCCTTTCAGGTCATGGTTAGTTCCTGTTATGTCAACATCTATGCCACCCATGAAGTAATGCTGTGCCGGCCTTACCGGTATCATCTCTTCAGCAGCATCCACGCCTGAGAAGTTCTTTGCTGCATCGTATGCCAGTGTCAATCTTTCCAGAATGTATTTCTTTCCCAGATGCCTGAGGTCAAGGCCTAAATATCCGCCTTCGAATCCTCTGCCCTCACGGATTTCAATTGCCATGGACCTGGAAACAATATCCCTGGGTGCAAGGTCAAACTTATGTGGTGCATAGCGTGCCATGAATCTTTCTCCCTTGTTATTTTTTAATATTGCACCCTCAGCCCTTGCCGCTTCGCTGATCAGTATATCGGATGGATAAAGCCCGGTTGGGTGGAACTGTACAAATTCCGGGTCCTTAAGTGCCACACCGGACCTCAATGCTATGCCATGCCCATCACCAGTGTTGATGTAACTGTTTGTTGAATGTTTGTACATCATGCCTATTCCACCTGATGCTATGAGCAATGCCCTTGATTTCAGGTATATGGGATCAAGTGTTTTCATTTCCATTGCTACAAGCCCATTTACACTATCGCCTTCTCTTGCAATGTCAAGGACGTAATATTCATTGTAAAAATCAATATTCTTAAATCCCGTTGAATGCTCGAAAAGGGTATGCAACAATGCCATTCCGGTTTTATCCGCAATAAATCTTGTCCTTGGATAGGTTTGCCCTCCAAAATACCTTAATGCTATCCTTCCATCGGGTTGCCTGTTAAAAGGGGCTCCCCACGCATCCAGCAAATTAACTATCTCACCAGACTTTTTGGACAGCAATTCAGCAGCGTCCTGATCTACCAGATAATCTCCTCCCTTGACCTCGTCATAGGACATAAAATCAGGATCATCATTCGGGTCAGAATTACCCATAATGTAGGCTGCTATGCCTCCTTCTGCAGCTGAAGAATGCGAACGTGTTGGAAAAACCTTCGAAACTACAGCAACAGTAAAACCAGCTGCCGCAACCATATTGGCAGCCATTAATCCGGCTAGCCCACCTCCTAAAATAACTGCATCATATTCTTTTTTTTCCATGAAATTATCACCAGTATATATTTTTTATGTAATGTTATAATGAAATAAAATATAATATTTTTGTTTTATACGAATTATCAGTGTGATGCGAAGTAATCATCTGCAAGTTTGTTGTTTTTCTTTACAGATTCCACGCTCTTCATCCATTCCTTTGCATCCGCTTCACTGAATTTTAAATCATATATTTCCTCAACACCATTCTTTCCAATTTTTATTGGAACTCCGATAAAGGCGTTGCTGACTTTATAATTTTCTGCATGTTTTCCTGTAAGGTATGCTGCGCATGGAATCACCCTGTGCTGATCGTTAATTACAGATTCAACCATTACAGAAATGGATATTGATGGTGCATAGAACGCTGTTCCTGTTTTGTAAAGGTTAAGTATCTCGCCTCCTCCAAATCTGGTTCTTTTAATGATTTCCTGTATTTTCTCTTCGCTAAGAAGATCGGATATGGGTATTCCTGAAACGCTGGAGTAATGTATAAACGGAACCATATCGTCACCATGGCCACCTATTACGAAGGCATTTACATCTTTTACAGATACATTAAGTGCTTCAGCCAAGAAAGTCCTGAATCTGGAACTGTCCAGTGATCCGCCCAATCCTATTATTCTCTCGGGGCTAATTCCGGATGCCTTCTGCAATGCGTATGCCATTATATCTGCTGGATTTGTTACAGCAACTATTATTGAATCCGGTGAATATTTCTTAATCTGTTCCCCAACATCCTTCATTATTCCTATATTCTTTACCAGAAGATCGTCCCTGCTCATTCCTGGCCTTCTTGCAAGCCCGGCTGTAACTACTATTACATCTGAACCTTTTAAATTTGCATATTCCTTAGGGTCCTGGGTGCAAAATCCATGCAATTTGCAATCAAAGCCAAAATGTGGTGCTCCTTCCTGTATATCCAGTGCTTTTCCCTCTGCAACGCCCTCAACAATATCAAAAATGTTTATATCTGCGATATTCTTGATAGCCAGAACCTGTGCTACACTTGCACCTACTGCTCCTGCGCCAATAATAGAAATCTTCTTGTCCATAGATTGGTATAGCCTTTCAAATTAAATATTTTTGTATTATCCCGAAAGTATTCAAAGATATAGATACATCGGGAAAGTGTAAATATGTAATTATTATATAGTTTTATTATGCTGGACTTACAGAAGTTAAAATATGGGGATGAATTATTAAAACGCGGATTTGCTAAAATGACAAAGGGAGGTGTTGTTATGGATGTTACCAATGCTGAACAGGCAAAAATCGCCGAAAAAGCAGGTGCAGTTTCCGTAATGGCACTGGAAAGGGTTCCTTCAGATATACGTGCCCAGGGTGGAGTTGCAAGGATGTCAGATCCACTTAAGGTTAAAGAAATCCTTGATTCTGTTTCTATACCTGTTATGGCTAAAGTCAGGATAGGGCATTTAAGCGAAGCTTCAATACTGGAATCACTGGGTGTTGATATGCTTGATGAGAGCGAAGTGCTCACTCCTGCAGATCCATTTTACCATATAAATAAAAAAATGTATAAAGTTCCGGTTGTATGCGGTGCAAGGACTTTTCCAGAAGCAGTGAGGAGGATATTTGAAGGCGCAGCAATGATAAGGACAAAGGGAGAAGCGGGAACAGGAAATATAATAGAAGCAGTCAGGCATATTCGCACTGTTAACGATGGTATATACATATTGAATTCCATCACATCAGACGAAATGTACGCGGTTGCCGAAAACATATCGAAAAGCTACACCACTTTGAGAAACCTGACAGCATCAGACCTTTACGGTGCAGATAAGGAAATGCCATATGATAATGTATATTATGGAATGGATTTCAGGGAAATATCCAATCAGATATTTAAGGTATTAAAGGAGATAAAGCATATGAAGAGGCTGCCACTGGTTAACTTTGCTGCCGGTGGAATTGCTACACCTGCCGATGCTGCACTGATGATGAAAATGGGCATGGATGGAGTATTTGTGGGAAGCGGAATATTCAAATCCAAAAATCCACAGAAGATGGCCGAAGCAATAGTTGAAGCAACTGAAAATTATGAGGACTATAAATTGCTTTCAGATGTTTCATCCGGGCTTGAGGGCATGCATGGGCTTGACATATCTGAGATAGAAAAACTTCAAAACAGATAAATTATTTTTGAATATTTATGAAAATCGGAATACTGGATATACAGGGAGATGTGTCTGAGCATTTCCAGATGATAAAACGATTGCCCGGGAAATACCATGCTGTTCCAGTTATGGTTAAAACTGTAAATGACCTTGCTGGCATATCCGGGTTAATTATACCTGGTGGCGAAAGCACAGTTATATACATGCTTCTCAAAAAATCAGGAATGTATGAAAAGATTGTTGAAATGGCACATTCGGGCCTACATATTATGGGTACATGTGCAGGCGCAATACTCGTTTCCAGGGATACAGGCGACAAACAGGTGGAAGGCATGAACCTTATCGATATATCCATAAAAAGAAACGCCTATGGAAGGCAGATCAATTCGTTCATACAGAAAATAAACATATCCGGAATAGGAAACTTTGATGCCGTGTTCATCCGCGCTCCTGAGATTGAATCTACCGGGAATTCAGAAGTGCTTGGTTTAGAAAATGGAAAACCTGTTATTGTGAGAGAAGGAAATATAATGGCTTTGACATTCCATCCGGAACTTACAGGAAATACAGGAGTCCATGAACTATTTGTTTCCGGAATTACTGGATAAATTTTTTTGCTATTTCTATATTATTGAAGTTATACATTTACAATCCTTAAAATTATATTCAATTATTATATACTGAAGGCGTGGAAAATAAGCGGGTTAAAAACCTGATAAAAGTGAATATAATAATAGGCATAATTACCGTAATAGAAGTAAGTTATATTATATCGCACTTCAAGCTTTATCTTGCACATGTGCTCCCTATCGATATATTATCCATAGTTCTGGGAATGTCTTTTGCTGTTACTATGTTCCTCTGGGTTGTTGGCATAACAAAGAATTAATACATTTAAAGTATCTGCATTCATGCAATCTAATGCTGAAAATAATATAATAGTGGCTAAATTTGAAGCTAATGAAGATGTTCTGTCCAATTTAAATATTCTTGTTGAAAAATACTCAATTAAAACAGGATTCATTGATATGGGCATAGGCATGATAAAAAATTTGAAAATCGGGTACTGGAATATAAACAAATATGATGAATTGCTAATAGAGGACAGATCAGAGCTTGTGGCATTCCATGGTTCAATTGCAAATGACAAAAACAGGTTCCACATACATATAGGAGTGGCAAGAAAAGACCATGGCCTTTATGGCGGGCACTTTTTCTCGGGAATTGCTGACCCATTGATGGAAGTTAAAATAACTAAATTTGATAACATAGAGTTCACCAGAAAATACAACCCTGAATCAACACTGAATGAACTGGAAATTCATTAATAGCCCTTATTTAAGGTTTTTAAAAATGTATATAAATGAAATATTTCTCAGCATTCAGGGGGAAGGTCTTTATTCCGGTGAAAAGATGGTTTTCATACGTACGGAATACTGCAACCTCAGGTGTTCATGGTGTGATACAAAGTACTCCTTTTACGAAGGGAAAGAAATGTCAATAGATGAAATAGTTGAATCAGCCAGGAATATTAATAGTGGGCATGGAGCATCCTGGATCTGCCTGACAGGTGGAGAGCCACTGCTTCAGAAGGATATTTCTGTTCTTGTGGACAGGCTTTCAGAGGAATATAATATACTGCTGGAAACCTCAGGCAGCCTGGACATAGGGCGTTTTTTGCCCAACCATGTAAAAGTTAAGAAGGATATAGATTTCAAGCTTCCATCATCAGGGATGTACAGAAAATTCAATGATAAAAATATTTCATACATGGAAGAAGGCGATTATATAAAATTTGTCGTAAACGATTTAAATGACTTCAATGTTGCAATGGAAGAAATTGAAAAGATAGGCAAAAATGTGAAAATAGTAGTACAGCCTGTATACGGCACAGACATAAAGATGCTTGCAGACGCGTTTATTGATAAGGCACCTTCAAACGCACGGTTGATGCTTCAGGAACATAAATACATATACGGGGAAATAAGGGGGGTATAAATGGAAGAAAATAGTAGAGATATATTAAAAGAAAGCATAAAGGCTCTGGTTTATAACCTGCATGAAGAATACGGGTGGTTCAATGATGAGGAACTTAAAAATACTCCACGCCGCATTGAAAATTTCTACAGAGAATGGTACGGAGCAAGGAATTTCACTTTCACAAAGTTTAAAATTACCGGGCACGAGAGCATGGTAATTGTCAAAAATATATCATTTTATTCAATGTGTTCTCATCATCTGCTGCCCTTTTTCGGAAATATAAATATAGCATACCTTCCACGCCCCGGCGGATACATAGCAGGGGTGAGTAAACTGGTACGTTCTGTAAATAAAATAGCAAGCAAACCACAGCTACAGGAAAACATGACATCCGAAATAGTAAATTTGCTTTATGATAATTTAAATCCGCTCTTTGTCATGGTCACGGCCAATGGGCAGCATATGTGCATGATGATGCGGGGGGTTAAGCAGGAAAGTGCAACCATGGTAACTTCATCTGTAAAATATAGCGATGTGGTAAAGACTGAACTGGAATCGCTCAAGAATGAAGCATTGAAGATGATGGGTGAGTAAAATGTACAGGATTGAGGTTGTAGGCGCATTGAAGGGTTTAACATGGAGTTCTGGCCATTACGTTCCTGATAATGAAAAGTGCAAAAATTTCCATGGCCACGATTATTCTATAGATGTTATAATAGACTCCGATGGGGTAAAAAGCAGTGGAATGGCAATTGATTTCACCATAGTAAAGCAGGCAATAAAGCCTGTGATAGAGGACATGGACCATAAATTCATGATACCTGAAGATGATATAAGGCAAAATGAAAACCCCGGCTTTATAGATATTTATGTAAGGGGCAAATACAGGGGCACAATGTCCCGATCAGACATTTTTGCCTTTCCTTATTCTGCTGACACAGCGGAATTCATAGCAAAATACTGTTATGATAAAATATTTGCAAAACTACTGGGCCTGATGGAAAATTTCAGGTTAAAGGTTACTATCCACGAAGGGCCCGGAAATATGGCAACGTACAGTGAAAATTAATTTATTTTATATGGTGTAAATTTTTCTCTTTTATGATTTCAGCAACTATGCTGATGGCAATTTCATTTATGGTAATAGCTTTTATATCTATTCCTGCAGGGCATTTTATCAGGGAGGTATCAAGTCCAGGGTACTGAGTTTTAACCTGTTCTATGTCCTTATTGAATCTGTTTTTGCTTGAAACTATGGAGAGATACACCGGCTTATTTTTAAGAAAATGTGATATGAATTTTATTTCGTTCTCAGTCTTGGTTAGAAGAACCACAAAGTCTTCACTGTAATCCTCCGACATGAGTTTGTCAGTTTCTTCCTTCTTGTTTATATTGATTACAACGGGCTCCATGCCGGTATAATCCATAAGCCCCATCATAGCTTCAAGAAGCTTATCATCATTGGATTCCACAAGCATTACTATGTTACGTCGGTGTACATATGGCTCAATGAATAATTCTATCATTCCACCACATGTAGTATTCATGGAATAATCCGAGGTTTTATTGTCCTTATCCAGTGCAATTTTAAGGTATTTTGTTTCCTGTTTTTCAATGGAAGCATTTAATTCACCTAGAACAACCTTATCAAGTGAGGGGCTTCCCAGTGTACCGTATAAAATGTTTTTGCCGGATGCGAGAATCTTGAAGCCCGGTTTGGCTATTGATGATCCCGCTGTTTTAATTACAGTGGCTATTGCATAATCTTTCTTATTATTCTGCAAGCTTGTTTGAAGTGGAATTATGTCATCGTACATATTTATTTAAACGCAAACTTCCATAAAACTTTTTTCAATATGAACAGGGCAGATGCCAATTTTACCACTTATAAACTTTACTATTTATGCGCAAAAATTTTACATTATAACGGATTATAGTCAATTAATAAGTATATATCTGGATAGTATTTTAAATTTTGCCGTTATGTATGCAACTACATAATATATATGGGTTAAATTGTAATTCATTATCATGGCAATAATAAAAGCTGAAAAAGGTCAGATAAGTGATAAGGTAGTTATACTGGGAAATCTGGACAGGCAGAAAATTATCAATTCATACCTGAAAAATACGGAGAAAGTGTCTGAATTTGCAGGTTATCATACATATACAGGAGAGTACAACGGTAAGAAAATTACAACAGTATTTCATGGAATAGGAATTCCATCCATGGCACTTGTTGTGGATGATTTAATAGGAATGGGTGCAAAACAAATTGTGCGTTTCGGTTCATCCTTCTCTGTGTCTGATAAGGTAAAGCCTGGAACATCAATACTGCCCATAGGATATTCTTATAACTTTGGCGGAGTATTCAAACAGTATCTTGGAGATGAGTATTCAATAGCTTTGACACCGGATTACGGGATGCTCAAGGCTGAAGAGGAAAAACTTTCGGCTGCAGGGCTCGGGCCTGTTGTGGGAAATGTATTTACCAGCGATGCCCTGATGACCCATAATAAGGAATTCGCCCAGAAACTGGCAAAGGATGGGAATATTGCAGTGGAACTGGAAGGTGCGGGGCTTTACTTTATAGCTAAATTAAGGGGAGTTAAAGCTCTTTCAGTGCATCTTGCATACGGAAATCTGGTAACAGGAGAACAATTGCCAGCTGATAAAATAAGTGAAAACGAGAAAAAGATCTCCGAAACTTTACTGGAACTTCTCACACAATAAATTTACCATTTTTAATAGTGTGTTGCATAATTCATTCTAATTTAATAATTATTCCATAATAAATTTAAAACTTAAAAGGTAAACCCCTATATAGTGAAATATAGGGGCGATTTGCTTTGACACCACAAATCAATAATAAAATAAATAGAAGTATAAAAAGATACTGGATTGGTTCCAACAGAAGATGGGAAAAGTATAATGAATCACTTGTAGACAGGGTGGAATACCTTACAGATCTGTCATTTATAAAGGATTATGATACTCTATTAGAGGAAAAGAATAGTGGAAAAATAGGCCATCCATACAAAGTACCCGATGCATTGATAATGTATTTAGCGAGATTAAGATCTATATTTAATGTACCGTTCAGGTCACTTGAAGGGATATTGAGATCCTTAGCGATTATAACAGGAATAAAATCAATATCATACAGTGAAATATTCAGGAGGATAAGGAGAATTAAGCCTGAATTGAATAATATTAACAATAAACTGGATTGCATTATAGATTCTACTGGATATAAAATAACAATAAGGGGAGATTACTTAGGCCATAAATGGCATAAGAAAAGGAAGGGGTGGCTCAAATTACATGTAATAATATCATTGAAGGATGTTAATGTATTATCATTCACTATAACAGATGAGCATACACATGATTCTAAAGCTGCTAGAAAACTATTGAGTAAAATGAAAAATAATATTCTAAGAATATTTGGGGATAGGGGATATGATTCAAAATATATCTACAATATGTTCGGATATAATGCAGTAATACCCCCCAGGAAAAATGCCTCTACTAAATCCAGAGGTTCATCCACAAGGGCCAAGATTGTAAGATTTATAAAAAAGAATTCCATGGAACAGTGGAAGGAGAATAATAGCTATGGTAAAAGGTGGATTGTAGAAATATATTTTTCAGGATTAAAAAGAGTAATGACAGAGGTTATTAAAGCTAAGAAAATAGAGTATATTATACAGGAATTAGCTCTTAAGGTTGTTAATTACAATATTATGAGGGGGATGACACATGCCTATTAATTATGCAACACACTACATTTTTAAAAAAATATAATATTAAATTTTTATATATTCATTCTTTTAAAGCTTATATATGTCCAGTACCGCTTTCAAATCCCGCAGTGCTAATTCTGGAGGGAAAGGAACCTCAGTATTATTTTTGACACTATCCGCAAATTCCATTATTTCAGCGGTATATACATCATACTTTTTCACATTTGCATTCTCGCCATTGACTATCAGGTCGCCATACACAGTCCTTACAGGTGTTCCAACTTCCCAGGAAGTTCTGGATTTAACATCCTCATATATGGAACCTTTTTCGCCTATTATCTCAAATGCTGGCAATTCAGGCGGGTTTCTGTATGACCATGAATAGAAAAATAATCCGTAGGTGCCATTTTCAAATTTGAATAAGGCAGCGGTGTTGTCTTCACCATTAAGAATAGACCCTCCGTGGATGCTTTTTCCATGAATGCTTTCATAGTTCCCTCCAAAATTCAATAATGTATCTAGAAAATGGATTCCCCCATCTATAAGGGCACCTCCACCCATTTGATCCTTATCGGTTCTCCAGCCTCCATGTTCAAAAAATCTCTGGTCACGAACTATTATGGTGTTTATCCTTCCTATCCTATTTTCTCTTATAAATTTAACAGCCGCCCTTACCGATGGGTCGAAGAAATACTGGTCTGTAACCATAAATTTTACCCCGTAATCCTTTGACGCCCGTATCATGGCCTCACCGTCATCCAGTGTAGTGGCAATAGGTTTCTCTACAAGGACATTGCTGCCAGCTTCCATGGCCTTTATAGCCATTTCCTTATGGAGATAATGGGGTACCACCAGGTCAACTATTTCAAAGCGGTCTTTTATTGCATCTTCGAAGCTGCTGTAAACATTCTCTATTTTGAATTTTTCCACGGTTTTTTCTATAACTTCTGGTTTTCTTTCTACTATGCTTATTTCCATGCCCTTTATTCCGGAAAGATGTTTTTGACCGAAATTGTTGGCCCCAACAACAAGTATTTTCATAATATCATAATATTAATATATTTAATTATTTTTGCATTTACCGGAAAATCAGGTAATACAGATAAAATTACTTAAATCCATTATTATTTTCTGAATTTCTATTCCCGTGAACCGGCTCCCTGGTCGATTTTATAAATGATTTATCTGCAAAAATAAATTTATGGTTATCCATATCCCTTTCTATCGATATTTTACCGGATAT
The DNA here is from genome assembly GCF_002078355.1 of Ferroplasma acidiphilum. Lineage (NCBI taxonomy): Archaea > Methanobacteriati > Thermoplasmatota > Thermoplasmata > Thermoplasmatales > Ferroplasmaceae > Ferroplasma > Ferroplasma acidiphilum. The sequence continues at coordinate 690,864 of NZ_CP015363.1, forward strand.
ATTAAGTGCCTTTATTCTGGACCTGATCAATTTCCCGCTAATTCTCTTCCTGCGACCTGATTTCAGTATTTTTTTCAGTGTAGAACCGTTTAATTCTATTATCAGCTCATCAACGTTTTTATTATTGAAATAAAGAGTTTCGAACAGAAATATGGCGAGTATGGCAAAAACACCTGTAAACCCGGCGTAATATGGCAGGTTTCCAGTATAATAAACAATCCTCGAATCTGTATATGTTTTCCCGCCATCAGTTATTTTTACAGATATTTTATCAATTCCTGTGCTCAATTTTGTTGTAAGGCTTTTTCCTGTATTAGAGTATTTACCATTTACATACCACGCAATGGTTGCATTGGCTATTAGGTTTCCATTAATTTTAACATAGAATTTGCCATTGTCATTTATTATTCTTACGTTATTTATTGCAGTAACAGTATTATTCGATATGTATTTGCTATCGTTATACTGAAAAACATAGCTACTATTATATGTATACCCTGCAATGTTCGCCGCCATAAAATCTATGGTGTAATACCCGCTGTGAATGCCTGTAAATGTAAGGTTTAGGGTGCTGTTATTGGTATTGTATGTTTTGTTTAATGCTACAGCTACGATATGGTATGGTAAACCTGAGTTTATATCCAGAGTTAATATTGTGCTGTTGAATTCCACTTTTTCATTAACAGACCTGATAGTAATCTTATACGGCGATGCTATTGTGAAATTGCTATAGAGTTCTATGTTCTGTCCATTCGCGGCTATAATTGTCCCATTTGATGAAGACATGGTATCCGGAGCATTAACTCCAAGTGCCTCCACACTACCCTGGCTGCTTTGTACAATATTGCCATTATCAATGCCTATATTATTTGCAATATATGAAAAATGATAGTATAAATAACCATTTATAGACCTTGATAAGTTGCCCCTCTCAAAGTATGATGAAATCCCATTGTTGATATAGAAATATTTAATGTTATAATGTCCCGTTATTCCCTGCTCACCGGTGTTTAAAATCTGGCCATCTACAGTAACGGTATAGCTCTCAATGCCGGTTTTATTCTTGGCTATAATGTTAATGGCCCTGGAAACATTAACTTTCAGGATGGAAACATTGGCAATATTGATCTTATCCCCATTTGCAAAGGTCATATCCCCGTTCAGATTATAAAATACATAGTTTCCATTGAAAAATAGTAGATGTGTCATATTATAGTTTCTATAAGTATAGTTTTCCACACTCAGATCAGTTTTATTAATTGTGTATATACTGGTAAATGAATTGTTCCACGTATAATAGATATAATGGCTCCCGGATTGGATAGATGATATATTTTCAGTCTGGAAATTGTGTATCTCCCCAAGAGTTGAGTAATTATTTGTATAATAATTATAACGTTCAATTACGCCCTTATAGTGAATATAAATTATGGAATTTAAGCTGGAATCTAAAAAGGCAGTCTGATTCTTTTTAATAGGTGCAGGGTTTAAGATGAAAGATTTTTTATATGTTAATTTATGTGTGTTCTGGCTACCTGGAAGTAGAAGGCCAGTATAATGCTTAACCGATAATTTTCCTATAGTTTGATTTGAGAATTGTCCACCAAACATGAATGATATATTGCCAGGATTATAGGAATTTTTAAGGGCAATAACGTGGGGGATTGCCGGTTCTTTTCCTTCCCAGATAAGGGCATGGTTTTGTATATCGTTGTTCATTATTATATGGACACTATACATTATATTCTCCCCGGACAGATTTAATATCCCATTATAATCCTGTGAACCGGAAACAGTTGTAATTGTATCCTTTCTCCCATACGAAATGCTAAAAAGTGTTTTGTTCTCCTGTTTTAAAATAATATAATTTTCCGTACCACCATTGTTATCCGGGTTTATCCCGCCGGTTACGTTAAATGTATATTCAGTGCTATTACACGCGCTTTCGTTTTCAATATAGTAAGAAGGGGTAGAACTTGAAGTAACAATATTTACACCGCCGTTGGAGACATTGCTGACCTGTGTAGTAGTTTTATCTCCAGAAATATATGTGGGTGATATAGCATTATTAAATCCATCAGATGCATGAACCGGAAACACGGTTACAAATATCAATATAAATATAACAACCATCACATGAAATGGCTTTAATCTCATTCCTGGTAATTAAAATAAAATATAAAAAGTTCTTTTCCGTCATTAATTTTCTATAATAATGTATGAACTTATAATAGAAATGGGAAAACAATTAATTAGGAAATTGCCTTTAATGTCCTATGTCAAAAATTGCAAATATCTATGAAGGAGGTAATTTTCCATGGAGATAAAATTTCTCGGAAACTGGTCTTCCCATATTCAGGCAGGGAAAAGAAATGTTTCCATGATAATTGATGGCCACATTCTTCTGGACTGTGGTCCGCATACAATAGAATCTATGCTTGAAAGTGGGATCGACCCGGTACAGGTGGATAAAATACTGATTAGCCACATGCATCTTGACCATTATGGTGGACTTGCTGAAATACTCTGGTATAGGGCAGCCAGAGAAGCAAAAGATGAAGTAATAATCCTTGGCCCGAAGGGAATAATGAAAAATACTGAACAGCTCTTGAAGATATATAACACTCCTGACCATTATATGTTTAGCATGAAATCTAATTATGTTGAAATAAACAACAATGGAGAGATATATGAAGTTAAAACAAAGTTTACGGATAAGGTTAAAAATGATTATATTGAAGCATTTGTAGGGAATCACAGCATTCCTGACAATATGTACAGGCTGGAATATCATGGTAATACTATAGCTTATACAGGGGATACCGCTTATAATGATAATATCGCACAGGTAGGGGAAAAGGCGGACATATTTTTACATGAGATGACGTTTACAGATCAGGACGCTGAAATAGCTAAACTATCCAAACACTCAACATATTCATCTGTATTGAGAGGTTTCAGCGAGAGCCATGCAAAGAAATTGGTGCCGGTACATCTTACAGATAAAACGGTTTCAACTTTAAAAGCGAAGTCCAGGGAAAATATTATCCTGCCATTTACTGATATAAATTTGTGAGTGCCATATGCAAACTAAAAAATGAATTACGATCCCTTAGGAGAAAGCCAGCGTTTAGCTCCAGGATGAACGCGTAAATGTAATGATAGTATTAATTATAGGTGGGCTTGCTGAAGTGGTGCTGGGGCCGGAATTAAGAAGGGAGAGCCTGGAAAAAGCATCAATGGATAATTAATTTTTAAGGAAATCAATTAATTTATTTATATCTTTAAAATTTTTCAGGGTCAGATCAGCTCCATTCAAATCGGTGATAGGATATACACCAGTAGCAATGCCTACAGCCCTGGTTGAAGCCTCCCTTGCAGCCTTTATATCCAGCGGAGTATCCCCTATAAGATAAATTTCAGATCTGTTAATATTCTTTCCATATCTCTGTATTGCATAGTCAACAAGTTTCGACCTTATTATACTATCACTTCCATACCCACCGGTAAGAAAATACTCTTCTATACCAGCATGCTGGAGCCGTATTTCAGCAATAGGCTGTAGATTCCCTGTAAGGATACCAGAGATATACCCATTAACCTTTACCGCATCAAGCATATTTTTAACATTGTCAAGCAATTTATAGTCTGCAGGTTGAAGGTTAGTTGATACATAGCCTATCAAAGCCTGAAATGCAATATCCAGTTTAGCTTTAATTTCTACTTCTTGAATTCCCTGTTTTTTCAATAATCCATACATAATGCCAGTATCGGTCATCCCATGCCTCGGGAATGATTCTATATCTGTATCCACGCCGTAAATTTCTTTGCATACGTAATCAAAAGCTGCAGTATGGGTGGGAGATTCTTCCATTAATGTACCGTCTATATCAAATAAAATCAATTTAACCATACAGCTAAATACAAATTTAATTTATAGTTTTTCTTTCATTATTTTAATGTACTTTACCATCTCTTAGCTGAAAGTCCACACACTTTAGGGAGTATGTCAGATATCAGCTATATACAGTTTCAGCTTATCATATCTGGCCGATAAAATATATGTGAATGTTAAATGGAGAATAGTTTAAGTCTGTGGTATTTAGCTTCTTAACATAGCTATCTATTTTCTGTTATGACAAGTGCTATACAGTATTTCTTAGCATTCCCTATTGTCATTCTGCAAAATTTTATATATCCAGTGAAAATGAAATGGCGGTGTTAAATTGATAGAAAAAATAGGAATAATAGGTGCAGGAGCAATGGGTTCTTCTATTGCCGAGGTATTTGCTTTTAATGGTTACAGTGTATATTTAAAAGACCAGAATATGGAATATGTCAACAGGGGTATTTCCCATGTGAGAAAGGTGCTGGAAGATTATCAATCATATATGGATTCCATGCCCGACAAGGAAATAAAGAGAATAGAAAGAAATGGGATAGAACTTACGGAAACCCAGAAAAATAGTATTAAAAAGAATCTTGGCAAGCAGCTCGATATAGATGGAATTATTTCCAATATACATCCGGTTGAATCATACAAAGAACTGTCACAGTGTGGGCTTGTAATAGAGGCTGTTTTCGAAAAACAGGAAATCAAGAACGATCTGTTCAGGGAACTATCCGGTTATTTTGGTGAAAATACGATTCTTGCTTCCAATACCTCATCCCTGAGTATAACAGAGATGGCAGCCAATTATAAATATCCGGAGAATAATATCATTATCCACTTCTTCAATCCTCCATACACAATGCCACTGGTTGAGATTGTACCGGCTCTCCAGACTGGGAGTAAAACTGTTGAAACCGCATATTCACTTATTTCTGGATTGAGAAACCACAGGGATACAATGGTTCCGGTAAAAGCGAAGGAAAGATCGGGATTCATCGTGAACAGGATATTAATACAACTTATAAATGAAGCAATAAAAATAGTTGAGGAAGGCATAGCAGATGAAAAATCGGTTGATATAGGAATGAAGAAAGGAGCAGGTTTTCCAATGGGCCCATTTGAACTTGGCGATTATGTCGGGCTGGATATTGTCTATGACGTATTGAAGTCATTTAACAAAGCATATGGAGATGCATACATACCTCCGGAAAGGCTAAAAAATATGGTCATAGCAGGATATCTTGGAAGGAAAACTGGAAAAGGGTTCTATGAGTACACAAAATAAAAATTAATAACATTTATAGTATAAATATTTAATGCATTTAGTTTTTCTTTTTCATTGAAAATTTATTTATTCCTTCATATCCCTTATCTGTATAGAATACTCTTCCACAATTTGGGCATACGTAAGCTTCAAATTCACCAAGAGTAACATTATTCTGTTCGTAAGGTGCAGTTTTCAATTCCATATCCAGATTGCAGTGCGGACACACTGTTATATTATTTATAGACATAGTCAAAAGATGCATTTAATATATATAATATATTTGTGGCAACAGGATAGTAGGAAAGTATAATATGTGCAAATTTTTAGATATGAGAATATTAATGGTTTAAGTATTTTCAGAATATAATCACTGAATTAAATGGCTTTATATACAAACACTTACTTTTATTTTTGTGAATAACACTTCTAATGAAACTACAGACCCGGTTTTAAATGAATTGAACGGTAAAATTACCACAAAATTTTACTGGGCAGTGACATTGCTGGCTACGATAGGTGGTTTCCTATTTGGATATGATACTTCCAACATAGGAACTGACCTAAGTTTTATACCCTTTGCGAAAAATCTTGCAGCAACAGACCCATTTGTATACGGCTATTTAATAGCAGGTGCCTCACTTGGTGCCGCAGTAGGTGCATTAATAGCCGCACTTCTTACGGATAAATACGGAAGAAAATTCCTGCTAATAACAGATGCTGCTATATATACAATAGGGGCACTTTTATCTGCATTTTCCGTGGATCTTGTAATGCTTCTCTTATCAAGGACGCTTATAGGCCTCGCAGTTGGTGCTGATTCAGCCATTGCAACAGCATATATAGCAGAATATGCTCCGAAGAACCGCAGGGGTCACCTGTCCCTTATGCAGCAGTGGATGATAACATGGGGAATTCTGGGTGCATACTTTGTGGGCATGGGTGTATTTTTCATAGCTCCACAGCTGGCATATACGGTTGACTGGAGAATTCTTCTGGGAGTGGCTGCAATACCATCTTTGATAGGGCTGGTGTTCCGTTTCTACATGCCAGAATCTCCAAGATGGCTGATACTGCATGAAAAATACGACAAGGCAATAGCAGCATTGAAACGTTTTAATGTTACGGCAAAGCTGTCTGAAATTAAAACTACACACGATTACCTTGTTGAAAAAGAAACAAAGATAAAGGCAACGCCGGGAATAAAAAGGGCTTTTGTTATAGTCGGGCTTTTTATGATGTTCCAGCAAATTACCGGTATAAACATTCCGTTCTATTATGGTCCAACTGTTATTGCGAAACTCCACATATTCGGTTCAACAGGCGGAACGGCTATATCAAGTGCAGTTTTTGGAATTGAAGCATCATCAATACTTGCTATTATAAACGTACTTGCGACACTTATAGGTTTCCGGCTTATAGATTCATATGGCAGGAGGTCCCTGGCATTTCTAGGATACTCTGGCATGGCATTTTTTGATGTGCTGGGTGCAGTACTGTACCTTTCACGATCCATTCGCAAGGAAGCCTATGACTTTAGTCACAGGAGGAATTGCGGCAATTTTATATATTGAATTTATATTTGAATATTGTGCTTAAAACCCTTCAAATTAAATTGCTTCCAGACGATAATCAGAAGGCTCTACTCCTTGGCACATTTAAAAAGTTCAATGAAGCATGTAATTTTGTATCCAGAATAGCATGGGATAATAAAATATATAATAAAATATCCCTCCAGAAATTGGTATATTATGATATCAGAAACAAATTCGGATTATCAGCACAGTTAACCATAAGAGTTATTGCAAAGGTTGTGGACACTTATTTAACTGATAGATCAGTATTCCATGAATTCCGGGAATACGGTTCAATAGTATATGACCAGAGAATTATGAGTTTTAAAAGCATGTATGAAGTGAGCCTTAACACCATTAAGGGAAGAATAAGAATACCTATAACCATTGGAAAATATGGTGAAATACCATTCAATAGAATGAGGGGCCAATGTGACCTTGTAAGGAAACATAAAATTTTCTATTTAATGGTAAGTGTTGATATAAAGGAACAACCAGTTATAGAACCTAAGAATGTTATAGGGGTAGACATGGGTATAGTAAACATCTCCGTTGATTCCACCGGAAAATACTATTCCGGAGATAGAATCAGTGAAGTAAGGGAACATAATTCAGACCTCCGTTCCAGATTGCAATCTGTTAATACTAAATCAGCAAAAAGGCATCTTAAAAAGCTTTCAGGAAAAGAGCATAGATTTGCCACCAATACAAACCATATAATATCTAAGGAAATAGTAAATAAAGCCAGAGGCACCTCTTCTGCAATTGCCATTGAAGATCTCAGTGGCATAAGAATGAGGGAAACTGTTAAAAAAGGAAATAAATACATCCATAATTCATGGGCTTTCTACCAGCTCAGGCTGTTTATTGAATACAAGGCAAGAGAAGCAGGCATTCCAATAATCGTTATAGACCCACATAACACAAGCAGGGAATGCCCCAACTGCCATACTATTTCTAAAAAGAACAGGCCTGAGAGATCTGCATTTAAATGCATTTCCTGTGGCTTAGAGGGAGAAGCAGATTATATTGCTTCATTAAATATCAGGAACAGGGCTGTTGCCAACCAGCCTATTGTAGCGGGTGATTTTTTTGTCCATTGTGACACCCCAGTTGCAAGCTCACTGCTTTAGCTGTGGGTAGTTGACATATAGATATCGGTCTGCTTATAGGATTTGCCGGGTTCATAATATTCTTTGCTTTCGGTGTTGGTGGTACCGGCTGGATCATCCAGGGAGAATATTTCCCGACACAGTACAGGGGATTATTTGCATCCCTTATCGCCGTTGTGGACTGGATATCAAACTTTGCAATAATTGAGCTGTTTCCCGTGATGGATCTGAAAATAGGGCTTGGATATACAATGGCTGTGTTTGCAGTGCTTTCAATAATGGCAGTTGTTATCTTCTTCTACATAATGCCAAAAACTAAGGGCAAGAGTGTGGAAGAGATCAATGATATATTTGAAAACAATACTCTGGCCACAGTTAGGAACGCATCCATGGCCGGATATTCCGATAACTCTAAAACAGATAAAAAACAATAAATATTTTTTTTAAAATTTATTTACATTTAGTTAAAAATTTTTTTATATGATTAATTTATCCGCCATGCCTGAAATCTGGATATATCAGCATTCCGCCATCAACAACAATTGTAGTTCCTGTTATGTATTTCGCCATATCACTTGCCGCAAACAGGACTGCATCCGCTACATCTTCTGCATCCCCCGGGAATCCCATGGCTATTTTTTCATCAAGGTCTTTAAGGGTATCCGGATTTTCCCAGACAGATTTATTTATAGCAGTTTTTATGGCACCTGGAGCAATTGATATAACTCTGATGCCCATAGTTGCAGTTTCCTGTGCCAGTGTTTTAGCCATCATGTCCAGGCCTGCTTTTGAACTGCAATATGCACTGTAACCCTGCCAGGGAATATTCACATGGTCGGATGTAATATTGATGATTACTCCCTTATTTTTCTTCTTCATTCTCTGAATTGCCATTCTGGAACAGAAATAAGGCCCGTAAAGGTTTACAGATATTACCTTTTTCCAGTTTTCTATATCATCATCCCCCAGCATTGCCCGGACACCATCTATCCCTGCTGAATTCACCAGAATGTCAACTGTGCCAAGGGAAGAATCTACCTTCCTGAACATTTCTTCCACTGCAGCCGGATCTGCCATATCTGCACTAACTGCGATGGCTTTTCCCTTAGCTGCCACAATTTTATCCACTACTTCATCTGCAGCATTTTTGTTCCTGCCAAAATGGACCGCAACGGAAGCACCTGCAGATGCCAGGCTGATTGCAATAGCTTTTCCAATTCCACCACTTGCACCGGTTACAATGGCTACCTTTCCGGTTAAATCTATTTTTCCCATTTCTATCAGTAAAACAATTCAATTAAAGATATAAATATATGTTATAGGATAAATAATTTCACTGAAAATACTTATTTTATATAACCTCTATGGAATAGGAACATACAAATTCAGCATTCTTTTCAAGTGTTACAAGGCCTACATGGTTATGATACACATCCGGTATTCCCGTCATAGGTTCAACAGCTATAGAATCATTGCCTGCATACTGGCCATTGTACAGTACAAGGTATGGCATATTCTTCCTGACCATCCTGATAGAATGTTTTTCATCTTTTAAAATGACTGTAGAATCAAGATAAAAGCAGTTGTCCAGAGGAATCTTATTTAATTCCTTGCCGTTGTAATCGACATCAACAGTGCTTCCGTCTGGAAAATATACATCTTTATAATTGAATTTTTTCATTCTGCTGTTATATGATATTGAATAACTGCCATGTACATTGAAGTATGGATGAAATCCTATTTCAACCGGAATTATAGATGTCAGGGATTTAACATAAAAAGAAGTAACAAACAGGTTTCCAGTTATTTCATATTTTATCTTAATATAAGCTTCCCCGGGGTAAAACATAGATTTAAAATGGCTTGAAAATTCGATAAATTTATCGCCAGAATTTGAGTCAAATGCAAGTTCCCTGACAAGTCCATGTATGCTATTTTTCCCATCATTCTCCGGTAGCGAATACTGTTTATTGTTAAAGTAGTATTCTGCATTTTGAATCCTGTTTCCGAATGGAAATAAAACAGCGGCCCCACCATGTGTGCTATTTTTATCACTACTCTTTCTAATTATAGAGGTACCATCCTTCTGCAAATCCTCAAGATATGCCCCAACGGGGTTGAAATTAGCGTGAAAACCATTATATTCTAATTTTATCATAAACTATCATCTTGTTATGCTTAAAAAGATATCGGGCGGGTTAAAAATATTCAATAACTTTCATTTAGATGTAACAAAAGGCTTAGGGTTATTATATATAGGGTGTCTCACATTTTAACAATTGACGATTTTCATTATCTCCCTCGGTTTTTCTCCCAGTTCCATGTTTGATATTACCATTAGATTGTATGCAATTGTTTTCAGGCCTATTGCAGTATCATAGTCCCTTTTCACAGTGTACCATATATACTCTGCTTTCAAAATCTCCTCAAGTATGCTGAAAGTACGCTCTATTTCCCATCTAAGAGGATACATTGAAGCATATTCTTTTCTCAGTTTAATTCCTATTTTCCTGTTTAATGGCAACCTATTATCTACTATTCCTCTTCTCTTATTTGTATCAATAACAGGTAAAGCATGTGTATTTTCAAACACATAGTCATAAATATCCGATGCATCATAAGCTGAATCTGCAAGAACATATGAGAAATCTCTAACAGAATCCACAATATCATGGGACACATGTGAATCATGCATATTTCCCTTTGTTACCATCCAGTCCATTATAATGAGAGAATCAACATCAATTGCCATATGGCATTTTCTCCCATATGACCATCCCTTAGTTGTCTTTGACCATCCTGATACCGGGTCTTTGTAATTGCCCCATATTTTTCTCCTGATTGCTGTTGAATGCTTGCATGTATGGATCATAAATGAATCTATTGCAGCTATTGATTCTATTGAATATAGAGAGGCAATGTCGTTGTTTACTGCATGAAGGTCTATCATTCTGGCTCTCCTTGAGAGTGTCTGGAAGCTTGGTATTTCCTTGATTCCAATCATTCTTAGGTATTTCTCATGACTTGTGAGGAATATTCTGGCTGATCTATAAGATATATTGAAAATCTGTAAAACTATCAGTACCTTCAATATCTGTCTATCTGTGTACTTTCTTTTCCTGTCATCAGGCGAAACAATATTATCTATGATTTCCATAATCAATGGGATTTGCTGTGAGGGCATATCCCATTATTGTTTTTTTGTTAATAATGTTCGACATCTGTCTGATATTTTATGAAATGTGAGACACCCTATTATTATATAGATAAAATACCAGGAATGTAAAATTAAAAATATTATTATATTTTTACTGGAAATTTTCTATATCTTCCAGTTTAATAGGTGTATTGACCACCCTGTTTCTGGTGATCAGTTCCACCGCACGTGCCAGTGCCGCCGGCGTTCCAATTGTGGGTGCCTCCCCCAATCCTTTTGCCTGGCTTGGTGAAGGTGATCCGTTTTCAACCCATTTTATATGGCAATTTGGGGCGTAATCCGACGTTAGAAGCCCTGCATCAGAGATGCTTGTTGTCATTAATTGCCCTTCAGGTGAATACCTTAAAGATTCAGAAAACATCTGGCCAACACCTTCAAGCACTCCGCCGGTTATCTGGGCTATAACATTTACCGGGCTCAATACATGGCCAAGGTCGTAATAGCTGTACCAGTCTTTCATGGTCACAAGTCCGTTTCTATTTCTCTCAGCGGTAATCATGTTGAAGTTTACGGAATTAACGTCGTAATCTATTTTCAGGAAGTCATAAGCACTGTAATTGCCGGATAATAATTTCTCCGGGCTATATTTCCCATATTTTTTAATTACCTGTTCCTTTATCTGGCCAGCCACTTTCATCAGGGCCGATGCCCCTGCAATTGCAGTTCTGCTTCCCCAGCTGCCAACCCCGCTCTCCATTTCAGCTGTATCACCGTTTTCCAGGGAAATTAAATTCTGTTCAACCTGAAGCTCATTTTCCAGAATGCTCTTAACAAACAGTTCATGCCCCTGGCCATGTACATTTCCTCCAAGCTGGGCAGTAATTTTCCCATTGGAAACGTCTATTCTCGCACTCTCGCCAGGACGGGATGCAGGAATCAATACAAAAAATGCAATACCTGTTTTCTCCTCCCTTGAAATTTTACTGTAATTTACTTCTGCAAGTGCTTTTTCCAGGAATGGCCTTGTGGCCTCCTTTACTGTCAATCCGGTGGGGGATGTGAAAGGTTCAGTGGAGGCGTTGACAAGCCTTACTTCTGAAATGTCCATCTGCAACCTGTCGGCTAAAAGATCCATCATTCTTTCCATGAAAAATGCAGCCTCCGGTCTCCCAGCTCCCCTGTATGGGCCCATAGGCGCCTTATTTGTGAGAACAGAGTAAGCACGCATATACGCCTTTTCTATGTGGTATGGCCCGGTTATCTGGTATGCTATGAATCTTGATGCGAAACCTCCTGTACCCGCGTCATAGGCTCCTGCATCCACATACACATCTCCCTTTATGCCGGTTATTCTTCCATCATTCCTGGCATAAATTTTTATTCTGGCTTTCGCTCCACGCCCGGGATATGCAGCCTCCAGGTGTTCCTTTCTAGTTTCTATCCATTTTACTGGTTTTCCGTATTTCTTTGAAGCATATGCTGCCATTACATATTCAGGATAAAATGAACCCTTTGAACCGAAAGCTCCCCCCGTATCTGCCTGTATTACCCTGACATCTTCAGGTTTCATACCCAAAGCCTGCACCAGTCCAGCCTTAACTGATTGGACAGATTGGGTAGACACATAGAATGTGAGTTTAGAATCCTTATAGTCTGCTATGCATCCCCTTGTTTCCATGGAATTAGCTATTATCCTTTCGTTGAAGAAAGTGTCTTCCAGAGTAAGATCAAAGTCAATGTCATTTTCATCAAAATCTTCACCAAGTTCAGCTTCCGCCAGTATATTGTTTTCTGTGCCTTCATGCATGGGTGGGGCCTTAAGGGATTCATCTATTCCGGATACTGCCTGCATTGGTTCATAATCAACTGATACTGTGTTTAGCAGGTCTTCGCTTTCATATCGGGTTTTACCAAATACCGCAGCTATGGGCTGCCCCTCGTAATTTACATTGTCTATGGCGAAAACAGGTTCAAGATAAGCCGAATTTGATTTTCCCCCTAGGGAAGCCATTTCTCCCATAGAGGACTTATAAAAGAGCTTTAATTCAGAGGCATTGAACCCTCCTTTTACACTCTTAATTTTAGCTTTCCCATAGGGGCTCCTGAACACATTCATATAAAGCATATCATCAAAAGTCATATCATCTATATATTTTCCCTTACCATCAACGTATCTGTCTCTATAATCCATAAATGGATATATACAGGCTCCCTTATTAAGATTTTTATAAGATAGTATGCAAAACTATTTTAAATATAATGCCATTTTTACAGCTTTTATGAGTAAATATCCTGCCAAGAACTGCAAAAATTCTTCCATGTATAAATGGGCTGATCTTAATAAAACAGATAATATTATATTTCAATGAAAAATAGTCTGTTATGGCTAATTGTGTTGCTTATAATATCAGACATAGCTTAAAATCATCGACTATGTGTGTTCCACTTGCAGAGCTGAATGGAAGCCTTGATGACCTGTGTGCCAATATAAGAAAACTACAGGGATTTATTGATAAATACGGGAAAAGTGCCGGGGTAAATAAGGATGATGCAAATGTTGGAATAATAATTGTCAATCCTGGAAAAAAAATAGTGGACATGTCATTTTCCCAGAATCTTGGAATAGATAAAATGAAGGTTAATTCATCGGCAGAAGAATTGAGAAAAAATAAATTCACTGTAACAGTCCATTTTCCTTCCACACCTTTTTAATGCTGGTATTTAACACTCATTTGTTTATACCTTTGCTTTCATTATAAAATTTCATCATATAACCATAAAACTTTTTTGATATTACAGGCCAGTCGTAATTATCTTTTACATAGCTGTATTCTTCACTTTTATCATGTTTTATTATATTATTGTTCTTTATTATTTCATTAACCCTGCTATACCATTTTTCTATATCCAATGGCAAATATTCCAGGTACTTATTTTCAAAATCATCAAAATTCCCTTTTAAATAATCTGAGCACATTACATATAATCCAGAAGATAATGCCTGCAAAGTAACGGCAGGAAACGCATCACTGTGACTGGGATAAATAAATACATCACATTCACGGTATAATTTTGACAGTTCAGAATTACTCAATATTCCGTGGTATATTACTTTTATATTATTTTTAATTTCATCTGCCATTGGTCCACCACCAGCTATGTGGAACTCCGCCCTAGAATTATCTATTTTTTCAATTAAAGGCAACAATATGTCCAAACCTTTCCCACTTGAGAGCGATGCAACAAATAGAAATTTTAATTTTGTGTTTTTTACTGCATAATCCGGATAATACAATGAACAATCAATACCTGGTGCTAACACCATGTTATATTTTAAATTTAGCATTGGCAATAACTGGCTTTTGTTTGGAAAAACGTGATATCCATTAATATTTTTAAAGTATATCTGATGTAAAAATTTAAGATATATTCTATAAAAAAAAGTATTTTGTTCTTCATAAACAGATAGTTCAAGCCCTGATGTATGGTTTGACCCTATTACTGGAATGTTCATACCATTAAAAAATACAGCATATTCATTGTATAATAAATATGCGATGTCTGTATCTCTAATCTCCTCCAGCACAGGTTTTGAAATAGACTTTAAAGTTCTAATTGCCGGTTTATCTATCAAATCCCTATATATCCTATTAATCTTCCCAAACTTTTTTGATTTATAGGATTTTTTCTGTATTTTTATCTGTTTTGAATTTTTTATCAAATCCTTAACATTTTTATCGGAAAGAATGAGAGGGTTATTTCCAGGGTCATCTGTATATACAATAGTCGCATCTATACCTTCAGGTTTGTATTTTAACAGGTTAAATATAACAGTTTCAGTTCCCCTACCGACCTTTAAATCGGTAAATGTAACGAAAGTTAATTTCATGGTTTAGTATAAAACAGTTACTTATAGAGTTATCGCGCTGTAGAACATGAGTAAAGTTTAATTTTGCAAAAATATTTCTTATCGGATATATTATTATTTCCCAGTTTCATGTGATCAAATACATATAGAATATATTATAAACATTATAAGCTCAATTAGTGTGTTGCATAATTCATTCTAATTTAATAATTATCCCATAATAAATTTAAAACTTAAAAGGAAAAACCCCTATATAGTGAAATATAGGGGTGATTTGCTTTGACTCCACAAATCAATAATAAAATAAATAGAAGTATAAAAAGATACTGGATTGGTTCAAACAGGAGATGGGAAAAGTATAATGAATCACTTGTAGATAGAATAGAATACCTTACAGATTTATCATTCATTAAAGATTATGATACTTTACTGGAGGAAAATAATAGTGGAAAAATAGGCCATCCATACAAAGTTCCTGATGCATTAATAATGTATTTAGCCAGATTGCGATCTATATTCAATATACCATTTAGAACTCTTGAAGGCATGTTAAGATCCTTAGCAATTATAGCTAATATAAAATCAATATCATACAGTGAAATATTCAGGAGGATAAGGAGAATCAAGCCTGAATTGAATAATATTAACAGTAAGCTGGATTGCATTATAGATTCTACTGGATATAAGATAACAATAAGGGGAGATTATTTAAGGCATAAATGGCATAGGAAAAGGAAGGGATGGATAAAACTGCATGTAATAATATCATTAAAAGATGTTACTGTATTATCATTCACAATTACAGATGAGCATACACATGATTCTAAGGCTGCCAGAAAACTATTGAGTAAGATGAAAAATAATATTCTAAGAATATTTGGAGATAGGGGATATGATTCAAAATATATCTACAATATGTTTGGATATAATGCAGTAATACCACCCAGGAAAAATGCTTCTACCAAATCCAGAGGTTCATATGCAAGGGCTAAGATTGTGAGATTTATAAAAAAGAACTCCATGGAACAGTGGAAAGAGAATAATAGCTATAGCAAAAGGTGGATTGTAGAAATATATTTTTCAGGATTAAAAAGAGTAATGACAGAGATAATTAAAGCTAAGAAAATAGAGTATATTATACAGGAATTAGCTCTTAAGGTAGTCAATTACAATATTATGAGGGGGATGACACATGCCTATTAATTATGCAACACACTAAAGCTCAATAAAAAATTATTGTAACATAAATATGCCATGTATATACCCATTTTTTTTAGTGCTGTTCTCTCTATTTTTAAATTTTCTACTTTCTGATTGGTAAAACGAATTTTTATGTATTTTCGGTAACTTATTCATTTTATTTATCCATATTTTAATTCACACATCGTGATTATTTTGGATTTTTTGTTGTTAGCCTGATTTTGAAATTAGAAAATTAAATAGGATTATCTCCCATATTATTGTTGGTATATTACATAAATATTTTGATGTAAGATTGAAATTTAATTTAATCATACATATGTTATTTACCAGAAATGGTTGTATAGCTTATTTTTCGTTATTTTTGAAGTTTCAATATATTTCCGTGTTTCATTATGAAATCATTTACTTCAGGTTTTATCACCATTGCACAGTATGGATTTGACTGATTATTTGCAAAATAATTGTGGTGGTAATCCTCTGCTTCGTAGAACCTATCCAGTTTTTTAACCTCTGTAACTATAGGTTTGCTGTAATTTTTCTGATGCTCCTTAAGAAAATCCTTTATTACTTTTCCTTCCGCATCATCATTATACAGGATAATTGACCTGTACTGTGTTCCAATATCATTCCCCTGCTTATTGAGGGATGTCGGGTCGTGTGTAGCCATAAAAAGTTCAAGAAGTTTTTCAAGGCTAATGATATCAGGGTCATAGGAAACTTTAACAACTTCGGCATGCCCGGTTTTATCAGTACATACCTCCCTGTATGTTGGATTCTCAGTATGCCCGCCTGCGTATCCCGGGACTACATTATTTACACCTTTAATCAATTTGAAAATTGCTTCGCTGCACCAGAAACACCCTGTTCCTATAACCAATACTTTTTCAGACATAGGAAAACATTGCCGGGTTGGTAATAAATATTTTCAATGGCCTATCAGGCAAATAATATATACATATGAGTATTGATTTATTATGGAAAACGCCCTGAAAGGAATAAAAATACTGGATTTAACCCAGGCCATGTCCGGACCATTCGCTACTATGCTGCTTGGAGACCTTGGAGCCGATATAATAAAAATAGAACCTCCAGATGGCGATCAGACAAGATCATGGGCGCCACCATATATGGAGGGAATTTCATCATACTTCATGAGCACAAACAGGAATAAAAGAAGCCTGGCAATCAATCTTAAAACTGAAGAAGGAAAACAAATATTCAGGAAACTGATTGCCGAATCAGACGTACTGGTTGAAAATTTCCGGCCAGGCGTTATAGAGAAACTTGGATTTTCATATGATATTGCAAGATCTATCAATAAGAATATTGTGTACTGCAGCATATCCGGGTACGGGCAAACTGGCCCTATGAGAGATTATCCGGGATATGACCTTGCTATTCTGGCTATGAGCGGGCTTCTTGGAATCACAGGAAATCCAGGAGAATCTCCAGTGAAGTTTGCTGTTCCAATTGCGGATATTACAACCGCGTTATTTGCAACGGTATCAATACTTTCGGCACTTTATAACAGGGAACGTACAGGTGAAGGGCAGTATATTGATCTTTCCATGCTTGATTCGAATTTCCTTGTATTGACGCATCAGTTAATGTCATACCTTTCAACAGGAAAAAATCCGGAGAAGCTGGGTTCTGCCCATTCCAGCATTGCGCCGTACCAGGCATATAAAACACTGGATAGTTATATAGTTATAACTGTGGGTACCGAAAAGCTCTGGAAAACATTCTGCGAAACAATAGATCCAGGACTGGAAAACCGCACCGAATTTAAAACCAATGTGGATAGGGTTTCCCACCGTGAACTGTTGAAAAAGGAGATAGAGGATGCATTAAAGAAGAAAACCACAGAAGATATCTACAGGACGCTAGTTCAAAATGGAATTCCATGTGCGCCGGTAAACTCTGTAGCTGATGCTGCATCCAGTAGCCAGATAAAATTCAGGGAAATGATTATCAATATGGATACGGATTATGGTAAAATCAGAATTCCAGGCACCCCATTCAAATTATCAAAGACACCGGGGGAAATAAGATTTCCGCCACCATCTCTGGGAAGTGGAAATGAGGAAATTCTCCAAGACATAGGAATGACATCCGGGCAGATAGAGGAGTTGTATAATAAAAATATTATCTTCAAAAGAATGAAAGATGAATGATTGCATTATTCATCGTATCTGAACTTTATCAATTTTAAATCTTTCATATAATTTTTCATTATATATTTTGGAAGTTCCAATCCCGATTCCTGAGCTTTCAGGCATAGATCTACAGTTTCGTCATGTGTAAGAATTACAGACCTCCCTGATCTGTTGTATAAAATCATGTATCCCAGATCCTCACAAATCATGTTTCTATATGATATTTAAGGATTAGAATATTTGGATTTAACTATTGTAGTTCGAATAATTGTCCAGGAAACGTTGTTCCACGAAAAATGTAATTATTATAATATGTGTGAACCGGAAGAATTCTGTACTTATGGCAATAGAGCTACAACTCTATTGGAGATTAAACAAAGACTAACTATTTCCCTGTTGAAGCATTTAACCAAATTTTAAATATAAAATTAGGTTGTTATATTATGGAGTATACTAAATTAGGATATACAGATTTAAAAGTGTCCCGGCTTTGCCTTGGCGGGATGTCATTTGGTAGTTCAAAATGGATGGCTGATCCTGAAACATCAGGGAAAATAATTAAAAAAGCCATAGATTACGGCATTAATTTTATTGACACAGCCAACATATATTCATCCGGGGAATCTGAGAAAATCATAGGGGAAGCTATTACAGGCTACCGCTCCCAGCTTGTTTTGAGCACAAAAGGTGGTGGAAAGGTAAATGATTTCACACAGGGATTCAGCAGGGCAATTCTATTCAATGAAATAAAAAACAGCCTTAAAAATCTCAGAACAGATTATATAGATATTTATTTCCTGCATACAATATTTGATAATGTGGATTTCAGGGATACGGCACACACGCTATCTTCTTTTATTTCATCCGGAAAAGCTGGATATATTGGGCTTAGCAACTTCATGGGGTACCAGCTTGCCGAATTTTCAACAATAATGGAAATGCAGGAGAATATAAAACCGGCAATACTGCAGAACCATTATAATGCAGTTTACAGGGAAGACGAAAGGGATGCTATACCATTCTGTGAAAAACATGAAATTGCATATTCTCCATTCTCGCCTATAGCTGCTGGTTTTCTCTCAGGGAAATATAAGAGAGGATTGGAGAATGAAACGGTGCGGACAAAAACATATCCAGTAATGAAAGAACGGTATTTCAGTGATTCAGATTTTGATATACTTGAGAGTGTTGAGGATATAGCAAAGAAAAAAGGGGTAAATGTTCCACAGCTTGCCCTTGCATACGTGCTAAATAAAGGATTCATACCTGTCATAGGTGCTACAAAGCTGGAATACCTGGAAGATGATATAGCTGCACTGGATATTAAACTGGGGAGGGAAGAGATGGAAGCTATAGACCGGAATTATAAACCGCATAAAATTGTAAAAGGAACTGCCGGTTATTAGATTTACCTCTTGCTGTCTTTTATGGCATCATTGAAAAGATCTACCAGTTCTTTATCAACAACGTTGGCATCAAACATTTTACCGGCTATTTCACGCCTGAGCATTTTTTCACTGTAAAAATCAGTTTTGCTTCTTTCTTTAATTATTTTTATCCTTTCTATCTCCTTAATAAAATTTTTTGGATTTCTAGGTACAGCAACTCCGAAAATATTGTCCTGCCTTACAATGTACCTCGGGCCCATGGAAGTGGATGAAACTATAAGGTAAAGCCCGGATGCCAGCCCTTCTATGGCAGAAATAGATAAAGACTCATTTATTGATGGGACAATCATCACATCGCTCTCCGCAAGGAGTTTTATTTTCTCTGCGTTGGAAACATATCCATGGATTACAGTATTTTTATTTTTCATCTGCTGGAGTTTTTCCATGTAAGGTCCCTTGCCTATAATATGAAGATTTATGTCTGCCTTCTTTTCAAGCTCAAGCAACATATCAACCCCCTTACTTTCCATAAGACGACCTAGGTAAACTACGGAAAAATTGTCGTTATCCAGGCATTTATAGCCACTGAATTTGACATTATTATATGGAATTTCCCTTATATACGAACGATTGCATTTTATTTTTTCATAATACTGTGCCTGATACTTATTCTGTACATGAATGTAGAATTTCATTTTGTTCTTTAAAAGCTTATGGAATATCATGGTTGTAAGTATTTTAGAATAGGCTTTGGATGCAAAACCATACATATCAAGAACCTCAAAGTATGTTCCATGATTTCCAAGCACAACGGTTTTGCCTTCTTTCATCAATCTGTAACCCACATTTCTGAAAAGTAAAGTTGGGGAAACAAAATAATATACATCGAAATCCTTAATTTTTTCATATATACGATTATAGGTGTATATTCCTATAAGCCCCATGGATAATATATGTGAGAATTTCAAAACAGGGCCGGTTGCCATTATGTCAAAAGTAAAAGCATCAGGAACATAATTGAATGAATATTTGCCCGCTTTCGTTTCATACCCTTTCGGGATCCCCGCACCGAATAGGGTTACATCATATCCCTGCCTTACAAACAACTCTGCAATATCACGGGCATTTGCCTCGCCACCGCCTGCGAATTCAAGATTCATTGACCCTACTATAGCTAACTTCAACTGTAAACAGAGAAGTAATTAATGAATTATATTTTAAATTATATTGTCCCGTAAATATTTCCTATATATACCCTCTAAAAATATAATAAAAGAATATAAGCCCAGAATGAAGTTAAATGAGAAAAAAATAAAATATATAATAAGGGAGAAAAATAAGAGAAGATCATCTACAGAAATAGCTAAGGAAATGAAAATAACAACAAGGTATGTAAATTACATATACAAAAAATACAGGGATAATGGAGAATATACAATAGGTAAAAGGAAACATAGGGAATTAAACAGCAAGGATATAGAAATAGTTAAAAAAATAAGATATGAATACCCTATGTCAGGACCTGAAAGAATAAGGAAATACCTTAAAAGAAAGGGGATAATAATAGCTAAAAACAATATATACAGAATACTGTTATTATTAAATATGGTTGATAACAGCAATAATAAGAAGAAACAGAGAAAATATATAAAATATGAGAGGAAACATAGCAACTCACTATGGCATATGGACTGGACTAAATACAGTGACAGTGAGAAGTTAATAATAATAGAAGATGATGCTTCAAGGTTCATAGTAGGAATGGGAATATACGGTGAGGAAACAATAGATAATACAATAGAAGCACTGGAAATAGCAATAAACACTTACGGTAAGCCTGAAGAGATATTAACAGACCATGGAACACAGTTCTTTTCAAATGGTAAGAATGGAATACCTGGAGATCACAATAAGTTCCAGGAATACTTAGATAACAGTAATATAAAACACATACTTGGAAGGGTAAAACACCCTGAAACAAATGGAAAACTGGAGAGATTAAACTATACCATAAAACGTTTAAGGCCATATTTCAGTACCTGGGAAGAGGTAGTATACCATTACAACTATGAAAGGATGCATGACTCACTGTCAGATGGTGATAATATAGTTACACCAGCAATGGCATATAAAAATAAAATGGTGGTAAAATGAAAAAATATAAATTCATACAGTATATAAAGGAAATAATAATGGGACAGTACAAATTATATTTTAAATATTCTATGTTTAATCGTAATTTGTAATATCTTCTATTATATTTTATAACGCATATAACCGTATTAACGGTTAATTCATTTATATATTGCAATTAATTTATTTAATCTGGATTAGAATTTGTGATAGTTAAACACTAAATTAAAATACCCCTTATTTATGTAATTTCGATGCTATATATTTATGGAACAGTGTTTAATAATCAAGGAACTTTAATTAGTTCAATAGAATCATTATCTAAAATAAATATTGAAAAGCAATTTTTAATAGTTGATAACTTTTCAACCGATGGAACATATGAATTACTGGATAAAATTAAAGAAAATTACAATATCGTCATCAAAAGGATTAAATGTTCACGTGGCTCTGGGAGACAGATCGCAATGGAAATGGGATATGACAAAGCTACTAATGAAGATTTATTTATGACCTTTGACCTTGATACCACTTACACATCTAGATTTGTAACACTCATAGAATATGGTGTTAAAATTTTGAACCATAATGAGATATTCTTAAATCAATTATGTTTTAAACAGGCAAATTTTACAGTACAATGGAAAGACCTTAATAACGGTGAAGATTGGGAGCGAATGGCAAATTTTTTATACTCTGGATACGGAATAATCAATGTTCCGGACAAGTATTATGATCTTGGAAATAATTATGCCGGGAAGAAAAGAGAAAAAAGATATGCAACTGGCATAAATTATTATACAAGGATGATAAAAAATCAGATAGACTTATTTCGTGGATGGAACATAAGCAGCTATAAAAATTTAAAACAATTTATGGAATATGCAGATGCAAAAAGTTCACATTTTATCCCTCTGCTTCTAATATTAATATACATAAAACTCTTTAATCACGTTTATAAATATTCAGATGAAATAAATATATTGTACGTAAAACATAAAATGCAGTTTATCGATGTTCCATATACTGATAAAGAGGACTTAAATCTGTTTTAAAATTAAACTATATATCTACTTAATGATACATTTCAATTAATTCAAAGTGCCCAATAGAAGAAATTTTTTTGATCATTCCGAGTTTTTGTGAATTGTTGGCGTGATAACTACAACAATGTATATTGTTATAAATTTCATTCTTGATATAAAATATATGATTATCTTTTAAATAACATTGTAATTGCTGGTGATAATACAAGTATCAATGTTTAATTAAAAAAACTTATATTTTGTAAACTTATCTCAGATTCAGAGAAGCGATAATTATGCTAGGTTATACAATTTTCACTAAATCACTGAAAAATATGAAATTAACGCCGGTTTTTGGAAACCCTGGAACTACAGAAATACCAATGCTGGAAGGCGTATCCAGTGATGATTATATTCTTACCCTCCATGATTCTATTTCTGTTGGCATGGCAGATGGAAGGGCACAGTTAACCAGAAAACCTTCATTTGTAAATCTGCACAGCATTCTTGGCGTTGGTAATTCCATGGCGTTTATTTATTCGGCATTTGTGCATAGGGTCCCGGTTATAATTACTGCAGGTGAACAGGATTCAAGGCATATATTCTATGATCCTCTGCTCTCCGGAAATATAGGTGATATGATTTCACCCTATGTTAAATACAAATTTGAAGTAAATTCTGCAAATGACATAGAGAAGTCAATTAGAAGGGCATATATAAGTTCAATGACACCTCCATATTCTCTCTCTTTCCTTGGTTTTCCAATGGATATTATGGGTGAGGAGGGAAAATATTCAGGATTAAACATGCCTTATATCAATTCAAACGTCGTGGATATTAATGCGGTCAAATCTATTGCGGAAAAGATTAATAATTCAAACAACCCTGTTATGGTAACAGGGTATGAACTGGACATGTATGGGGGAATACAGTATGCAAGGGATCTTGCGGGCAAACTTGGAATTCCCGTATTTGCAGAGCCTTTTGCAAGCAGGGCGCCCTTTCACTCTGGCGATAAAAATTACGCCGGTGATTTGCCACCTGTTGCAGCTTTAATAAATGACAAACTTTCAGGATATGACCTGATTATTATTGTTGGCGGTGATATTAATCTTTATCCCTATAGCATGGCTGACCTCCTTGAAGGAAAAGAAATAATAAAGATAGGAATGGATATATCAGGAAAAATTGGGGATTCCTATTTCATGAACCCTGCTGCCTTCCTTCAAAGTGCAATAGAGTACATTAAGCCCAGGAAGCCTTCTGTGATGCCGGGTAAACCTGCAATTGATAAAAATTCCCAGATTCAAAGAGTTATGCTTAAAATATCAAAAAACTTCGGTGATTATACCATATCCGACGAATCCATATCTGCATCTCCTTTCCTGAGAAACATTGTAGGATATAAACCGGATTCATATTTCATAGGGAAATCAGGACAGATTGGCTGGGCACTTCCAGCAGCTGCGGGCATGGCAACGGTAAAGGATAATGTATTATGTGTTATAGGTGATGGTGCATTCATGTATACAAGCCAGACACTGTGGACAATAAAGAACTATAACCTCCCTGTAAAAATTATAATACTGGACAATCATGGATACGGGATACTCAAAAAATTCTCTGATGTCAACTATAACGAAAGCAAGAAATACCTTTCATTTTCCATTGAATTAAAGAAAGTACTGGATTCCTTTAATATAGAATCAAGGGAAAATGATGAAACCATGGAAGATATTGAATGGCTCAGGAATATTAAAGGCCCTGCTGCACTTATTGTCAATGTCGATAAACCATATGGGTATAATCTGTTCGGATAAAGAGAATTTGATATTTTCTCAATTCCCACATGGATATAAATTTATAATTTTATTTATCTACAGGTTTTCAACAGTCCTTTTCAATACAGAATATCCATTAATTAAATCCTGATCAGATGAATATTCTTCCTTTGTATGGCTCCTTCCATTATGTGATGGAATAAAGATCATGGCAGTTGGAACTACCCTGTTCATATACTGTGCATCATGCCCTGGCCAGCTATATAATTCTTTATATTTCAGGTTGAGCGATTTGCAGGATTTTATTATTTCCTTCCTCATATCCTCATCGAAGATTGTAGTTTCCGTAGTCCACTGATTTTTGAAATCTACCGGCACACCTTCCTCTGAAGCTATTCTTTCTGATATTTCCTTTGCCATTTTTGAATATTCTTCTGCTGTTTTCTTATCCGGGCTCCTGGTATCAAGGTTCATTGTTACTTTTCCAGGGATAACATTGTATGCATTGGGGAAATTGTTAATTTTTCCTACCGTCATTGTTAATTCCTTTCCTGATGATTTCGCCATGTCCCTTACGGCTACGGTAAACCTTGATGCGGCTACCAGTGCATCTTTTCTTACCTTCATGGGTGTTGGTCCTGCCTGGTTGGATTCACCGGTGAAGGATACATTGTCAACAACCATTGTTACTATGCCTTTCGGTATGCCTATCTGGTAATTTTCCAGTTCCAGAACAGGGCCCTGCTCAATATGCAGTTCCAGGTACCGTGTTATGTCCTGGTTTTTAACCCTGTTCTGCTCTTCTCCCATGTATCCAGACTTCTTCAAGGCTTCTTCAAATGTAATTCCTTCGCTGTCTTTCCTGGAATACGTAAATTCCTTTGTCAACACACCTGTTGACATTCCTGAGCCCAGAAGTGATGGTTGGAACCTGGCACCTTCTTCGTTGGTGAAATCTATAGCTGTAATTTTCCTGTTTTTTAATGTGCTTACAAGATCCTTTAAAAGCTGCATGCCGGACATTACGCCAAAGAAGCCATCAAACCTTCCGCCATTAGGCACAGAATCCATGTGTGAACCTATAGCCGTATTGTCTTTCCCTGAACCCAGTGTTCCGAATATTAAACCGGCATCATCATGCTTTATATCTGCTTTTACTGCCTTCATTTCATCTTCAAGGTTTTTTCTGGCCTGTATATCATACTCATTAAGTGCAAGCCTGTTCACCCCATTTTCCTCAGACCATCCTACTGATGTGAGCCTGTGGAACATTGTTAAAAAATCTTCATTAACCATTTTAACTACCCTCTAAATTTATTATTCATTAATATGTTACACACTTAACTTTTTTTGTATTTAGAGAAAAATATTGTTATGAACGTCTACGAATAATTATTGCACCCTGTATCTTAAAAAACAGCTTAAAAATTAAATGCCAAATCATAGAATAAAAGTATGCAACTATTTTCTATATACAAATGAAATCATTAATTATTGCAAAAATCGATTTTTGGATTTTTGTCCTCCACATCGATTTTAAATATTAACACATAATTAACAGATATGGTGCTTTATGCAGAGGACATAATGAGGAAAAATTGCCAGATTATAAACGGGAATACCAGTGCACTGGAAGGTTCAAAACATATGGCAGAGAATCGGGAGGGATATATTATTGTTGGAGATGGAAAAATACCTGAAGGAATAGTCACAGAATGGGATTATATTAACAAAGTCTTATCACAGGAAGCTGACCCGTCCAGGGTTCTCCTGAAAGAAATTATGACTGCCCCCTTAACCTCTGTTACATCAGATACACCTATGGAAAAGGTTGCAAGCCTGATGGCAAAGAAGGCTATAAGGCGGCTGCTGGTCATAGATAATAATAAGCTGTCAGGGATAATCACATCGAGGGATATACTTAAGTTTTTCAATGAATATGTAGAGGACATGGTTGAAATAGCATCAAAGTTCGGGACAAGATAAAAATACTGCCTCAACTAATTGTTCAACTGTCAAAGTTTTTATTATTCCAATGTATAAAGCACTATGGCAAAAAAAGTAGCTGTAATAGGTTCAGGAATAATGGGCCAGGGCATAGCCCAGGTTTTTATGAGAAACGGAATGGATACACTTTTAATTGATATAAATGACCGCATTCTGGAAAATGCTAAGAATAGCATTGCGGATGGAAAATTCGGCCTCTCGAGACTGGTTGACCGTGGAACAATAACGGAAGACCAGAAAGCAGAATATATGAAAAATCTATCTGTATCCACAGACTATGGAATGTTAAATGACAGGGAATTTGCAATAGAAGCCGTACCGGAAATCATGCCGTTGAAATTGAAGGTAATGGAAAGCATTGAGAAAAATATACCTGAAAAGTCCGTAATAGCATCAAATACCTCCGGAATCATGATATCTGAGATTGGAATGAATATTAAAGACAAGTCAAGGCTTATAGGGATGCACTGGTTCAATCCGGCACCGGTGATGAAACTTATTGAGGTAGTTAAAACACGCTTTACATCAGATAATACAGTAAATATGATACTTGATATGGCAAGGTCAATGGGCAAAGAGCCGGTGGTGGTAAACGATTATCCTGGATTTTTCACAACAAATTTTGTCCATTCATGGCTTGTTGAATCACTCAGATTGTATGAAAAAGGAATCGCTGGCAAAGAAGATATAGATAAAATGGTAAAGCTGGGATTCGGTTTTCCCATGGGACCCTTTGAGCTCATGGACACTATCGGGCTGGATACCATGAAAGAAATAGGTGATTACCTTTATTCTGAAACCGGAGACATGAGAATGCTTCCGCCACCCATACTGAAAGAAATGGTGTACGCAGGTTATAAGGGAAGCAAAAAGGTAAAAATGGACAGCAAAGGCGGCTGGTACGATTTATAATTTTATAAATTTGCTTTTATAACGCGGAGTGCATTGTTGAAAAGTACATCCTCTGAATGAGTTCCTATCATTTCCTTTAATTTTTCTATTGCATTAACATCAGTGAAGCCATCAGGAGGTTCAGGTATGCCCAGGAAATCAGTACCGAGGCTCACATGCTTCCATCCAAAGTTATCTCCAAGATAAGTAATGCTCTCTAACATTCCATTTATATCAGGCGTATGCAGGGAAGGCCTTATTCCTGTTATGCCCATGACACCGCCTGTGTCCACTATGGCTTTAATTGAATTCTCGTCTATATTCCTTGGATGGTCTTTCAAAACCTTAAAATTTGTATGCGAATCCAGTACAGGTTTTGATGCGACATTGCATGTATCCAGTATTGTCTTTTTGCCTGCGTGTGCCAGATCTATAATTATTCCGTAACTGTTGCATATTTTTACAAGGTCTTCACCGGAACCTGTCAGCCCGTAGTCTTTCTTAGAGTAACAGGATGATGCAAATTTTGTATCATAATTCCATGTTAAACCAAGGTTTCTCAGCCCCATGGAATGAAACATTTCTATATCCTCCGGCCTGTTTAAAATGTCAGTTCCTTCCATAGATAGTAAAAAATTTAATTCCGAATCCACGGGCTTATTTCCCTCTATAAGGTTAATTCCATATTTTTTAGATATTTCCCTGTAATAATTCAATTGCTGGTATGCAAGGGTTGTATTAGGTATTGATGTTCCATATTCTTCACCGTACTGCATATTGACATGGGGAAAAACTACCGAAAAAATAATTGAGCCCGGGAATCTTTTTAGCATATCTATCCCGGATTGACCGGTTCCATGAATAACATCCCTGTACATGGAAGAATAAGCGATATCCTCATGCAAATCTATAAATTTCATAAAAATACAATTGGCGAATTGTTAATAAAATTATTCCTTAGTTATTTCGTGGTACAGATGCGGGACTATCTCTTTTATTATACTATATGCTATTTCCTGAGCATCTGCAGACCCCGGAAGTGTAAATATTATTTTCTCCCTGTAAATGAATAGTGAAGCATCGGATAAGTATGGGAATATGCCACCCGACTTTTGCCTGAATAGTTCGCCGAATCCAGGCATTTCTTTATCAACTATTTTTCTCAGTGCCATTGATGTCCTGTCAAGCCGGGAAACTCCTGTTCCACCAATATATATAAAAACATCAGTATCGCTATAATTGAGGAAAAACTCTGAGAGTATTTCCTTCTCGTCGTCCCTGACAAGTGACCTGGAAGAATTGTTGCCAATATAACTCTCCATTTTATCACCGGAAATATCAGTATCCCGGGTCCTTGATGACGATACAGTGATTATTCTGTACCTGAGATTGTATTCATGCTCCTCATGATGTATATGCATCACCTTTTCTTTTGTATACCACAGCAACATTGCCGATGGATGTATCCGGGTAGTTGCCAGTTTCATCCTTTTCCAGATATTTAACCATGTCCCATATAGTTAGAAGAGCAACCTGCACCCCATTTATTGCTTCCATTTCCACGCCTGTCCTGTAAATTGCCTTTACCCTGCAGGTTACAACAATTTTTGAATCCTCAACCTCAAAATTGAAATCTATGGACATTACAGGCACCGGATGGCAATATGGTATCATCCCCGATGTATTTTTAACCGCAATGGTACCTGCAATTTTAGCAGTTTCTATGACATCTCCTTTCTTTACCTGCTTTTCCCGTATAAGTTTTATTGTTTCTTTATTCAGTTTTATTGTTCCGGTAGCCATAGCCTCACGCTTAACTGTATTTTTATCAGTAATGTCAATCATATGGATAATATGCTATTTTTCTAAATCAACCTATCGATTTCGTATACAGGTTTAAGGCTGTTTTTGTGTATCAATAAGGGAAAAATCACCAGTGATATCTGTTTTTTTCCTGATATTTAAAATAAACGTTAATTGTTGCCTCAAAAGCAAATATAAATTTATAAGCATTTATTCTATCTCCCCAGATGAGTCAGACAAATTATAAGGCAGATTATAAAAAAGCCTATGTAAATTACAGGCATGTAAAACTCGATCTTGCCACAAAGAAGGAGCACATAAAGATAATTGCAAGGAACGGTAAAGATTCCTTCTGGAACAGGCAAAAGACCTATCTGTATGCACTCTGCGTAGAAAACGGGTTGTGCAACGGGAATCTGGATTTCTTCACATTCGAAAATTCAATTGTTCCAGGATGCATGAATTTCAAGTATAAATCAGGGCAGCTATTTATGTGCAATATGGACCAGAATCATAATTTCCTCGGTACATTTGGAGCAGATGAATATTCATTTTTAAAGGTTGCCGGAGAAATTGTACTGGATATTGGCAGTAAAGTAGGGGATTCACCAATATACTTCACATTGAACGAGGCTAAAAACGTCATATCTGTTCCTGAAGACTCTTTCTACGAAATACTGATGAAAAATGTTAAGGCAAATGATCTGGAAAAAAGGATAGTTATTTCAAATGCCACGTACTGCGGTGGGAAAAAGGACTTATCACTAAAGGAACTTGCAGAAAAATACGGGATTGACAGCGGTGTATTGAAAGTCGACGGAGAAAACTCCATAAAGAAATTGCTGGCTGAGGACAATGAAAGCCTGAAGATTTTTAAAAGAATTCAGATACTGTATGAAGGCAGTTACGCCGATATAGAGAAAAAGCTGCAGGAAGCAGGGTTCAAAACACATATAGAGAAGAGGGCTTTGCAAAATCTGGCAGGTGACACAGGATTTATCTGCGCCGAATACTCCAATCCTTCATAAATAGTCCGGATCTTGTAATTAATTTTACATTTACATGTTTAATTTTCATTGCAAAACATTGTTATCCGTATAAATAAAAAATAATGCTATCACTATTTGAAAAATAAAGGAAATTGGGAAAATATTTTAATACATTATAGATACCACGATAATGGCAGGCAAAAGAAAAGCTGTGTTTGTTGACAGGGATGGTACCCTGAATTATGATACAGGATATACACATAAATTATCTGACCTCAAAATTTACGATGATATAATTCCTATTTTAAAAGAATATTATGATCAAAATTATATTATCATAGTGGTAACAAACCAATCGGGCATTGGCAGGGAGTATTATACAGTAGAAGACATGGAAGCGTTTAATAATAAACTGGCAGAGGAATTGATGAAATATGGCGTTAAAATAGAAGAGTTCTTTTATTGCCCGCACCTTCCCGATCAGGGATGTAAATGCAGGAAACCTGGAACTGGAATGATAGAGGAAGCAGCAAAAAAATATAATATTGATATTAAAGACTCTGTTGTAATAGGAGACAGAAACAGTGTTGATGGAACGATGGCTAGAAAACTGGGGATAAAATTTATTAAAGTCCACGGATACGATTAATTTTTAATAATTTCAAATCCGTTCCCTTCACTCTCATTCGAGGCTTTAAGAATATAATCCGTGTAAAGCCTTAAAGCATCCTGGTTCCCATCCTTAAGGAATATTATGCCCATGCCATTGCTTCCAGCATCATAATACTTGAAAAAACTGCCCCATAATTCGTTTTCATAAGCCGGGACTCCACCGGGTGATAGGGGGACAATATCATTAGCTGAGTTAATCACTATCAATGGATTGCGAAGTGATTCGGTTCCAGTAACTATTGCAGCCCATAGTTTAGAGGCAAGAGCAGCCGCATCAGCAGCTGAATCTACAATTCTCTGGTCATAATATTCCTGGCTGATATCAAATCTTTTAATGCTGAAGCTGGAGTTTCCGTTTATGATACTTTTGAACGGGTCGAACTTCCCGGTATTCAGTATTGCTATTTCCCGGCCGGTTTTTTCTGCACCTGACATTATTTTTGCAGCCAGGCCAATTTTGCCGTCACCAGCAGGTCCAGTAATCAGTGTTGTTTTTTCTCCACTTGCTATAGCATTTATTGCTTCTGTCTTTGTATCCAGTATCATTCCAGTAGGTGATTCATCTCGCTGAAAATCTATAAATTCCTGTGCCGTCTGCTGTGGTGCTGCGAGTTTAGGCTCTTTCATGCTGTAATCCAGTTCCAGGAAATCTTCAATTTTTGCCTTATAGGTGTAAAGTATTTTTTTGTTTCCAACAAGAAGTGGTTTCCTGAAATTTCCGGAATACAGGCTATATTTTTTGCCTTTTATCTCTTTCCAGTTAATGTCAGCCCTGATGCAATCCTGAATCTTTCCAAGGATAACATTGTTTAAATCTTCATCAGGCTTTTTTTTCATATATTTGTCATTTCGCTGCATGAATATTATCTTCACGAGGTATTTATCTTCCTGGAGAACATACTGATCCTTATCCGGTTTCTGGTTGTAATACAGAAACCAGAACATCATGCCCTGCCCATCAGCAAGTTTTTCAATTACATCCCTTATGTTTGTAAATTCAACTCCTGTATCATAATAATCCTTTTCTTTTCTGCTTTCAGAAACAAAATAATGATTCATTACAGGCATAGCATCAATAGGGTCAAGTTCAACAGATTGTTTTATAAATGAATATCTGGTGTTTGTGTTTAAAAATATATGTATACGATTTTCTTTATTAAAATAGAATAGGCCAAATTTCTGCCCCATAATGCTATAGAGCTTCTTATTATACACAGAATCTGCAGAACCGTTAATTACTTCATACCATGCCATTTAAATGCACAGTACTTATAATATGTAATTGTACTTAAATTTTGTCATCCATCTGTCATACAACAATCTTTATAAAAGCATATATTATTAATCTCTATTTATGTATAATATAAAGGTGTTATAAATGTTTTCCATTGGAATTGACCTTGGCACCAGTAACACATCAGCCGCCGTAGCCCTTATTTCCGGGAGCGAATATAAAACTATTGCAATTCCTCTATCCGGTAAGAAAGCTGGAAGTTCCCTGAAAAGTTCTATAACATTTGGTGGGTCAGATATTATGTTTACCGGAACTGATGCAGATAAGATGCTCAAGAAATATTCAGGTGGAAACGTTTCCGGTTTTAAAACAAGAATGGGAAGTGAATACCTGTACCGTACCGGGGAAAAATTCCATTCACCTGTAGAACTGAGTGCAATTATTCTTGCAAGGGTCAAAAACATTGCTGAAGACTATATGCATGACAGGGTAAAGGATGCTGTAATAGCCGTACCGGCTTATTTCAACAATAATCAGAGAAATGCTACACGTGAAGCCGCATCAATAGCCGGAATAAAGGTAAAACAATTTGTCAGTGAACCTGCTGCAGTAGCAATATCTTACTGGAATAGTGCATCAAAGACAGAGGCAAAAAATATACTGGTTTTTGATATGGGTTCAGGGACAACAGATGTGAGTATTGTAAGGGCACAGGGGAAGGATTTCAGAGTTATTGCGACATCCGGAAACACAGGGCTCGGTGGTACCGATATGGATAGGCGTATAGAGGAAATGATGAAATCTTTTCTCCGGACTAATGGTATATCCCCATATCCTCCAGACCTTAGAAAAGAGGCAGAAAAATTGAAAATTTACCTCTCAAATCATGAAGCAGGGGATTCACTGTTAGGGAGTACAAAAATTAAATATACTATGGATTCAAAACAGCTTGATAGCATAGTATCTGATATGTTGCCTGAAATTTATAGATGCATAGATATGGCTATATTGAATTCAGGCATAAAGAGAAATGAACTGGACACAGTTATAATTACAGGAGGCCCTACTAAAATTCCTTTTTTATTTCATTCCATTGAAAACTATCTTTCTACCAGGGCAGTAAAACACGGAAAGTTTGACACAGCTGTGTCTACCGGAGCTGCAATACTAGCCTCAGGATTTATACGCATGGGTACAGGTGAAATATCTAAAATTAAGGTTAGTGATGTTGTGCCCATATCGCTGGGCAGTGTCACACGCAACGATATTGTAGTTACCATGATACCTGCAAATACGCCGGTACCCTGCAAAGCAACAAGGCCCTTTACTACGATAAGGGACTACCAGAGCGAAATAGAGGTAAAGGTAGTCCAGGGCGAACGGCCACTTGGCACAGATAATATTGTGCTAGGGCATTTTACACTTTCAGGCATAAAACCGGCACCCAGGGGGGAAGTTGCTATTGATGTGACATACAGTGTTGATAAAAATGGCATACTGACGGTATCAGCAAAGGACAATGACACCGGTGCAATAAAAGAGATTAAGATAAGTGAGACTATGCAGCACAGCCAGGAAGAAATAAAAGAAATGAAGGAAGCGGTAAAGAAATATTTTAAAGTAGATGCAGAGCGGAAGAAGATGGCAGAAATTATGAACAGATCAGAGCAGCTTCTGCACGAATTGAAAGGCATAGCAAATAAGCAGCTTTTATCTGAAACAAAATATTACAATATCAATACAGATATATTAATGGTAAGCAGGGCAATTAAAAATAATAATGTTAAACTCTTATCCCAGTTATTGGCAAAAATGGATAAAGAATATTCTTTGAAAATTTAATTTATATTGATTGAAAATATTCTTCTGATTCTTTGCGGAATTCATTTCCCCTTTTTTTATGGGCTTCAGGGTGGTGTGAACCCACTATTTTTGGATCATTCACTGTTTCAAGGAACTGGTTTAAAAGTGATTTATCCGCAGACATAACCATTAATGAAGGGCCAGTGTCACCTGTTATATAAATTCCCTCATGCTTTTTTGAAAATTCTATAAAATTCTTCAATAAACTGATGCTTTCGGCTGTCTGGATAACATTTCCCCGTGATAGCAGCACAGAATTAAGTGCATACATATCCTCCATTGCACGGTTCATCATCAGTTCAATGTTAAACCCTCCATCAATAATTTCATTTAATTTATTATATTTCTCATTTAACCAGGAATTATAAAATATTGATTGTACAGCTTCAGAATGTGCATTAGAGGTCCGGTAATCTATATTTTTAGGAAATATGGCATAGTTTATTTTATCAACATCAGCTGGAATCTTTACAGCAAATGAATTCTGTTCCTGCATTCCCGGATAAGACAGCCATATGGATGGCCCATTAATTGCTGCCCTTGTACCGGATCCGGATACTAACCTTGCATAGCGGGATACGTAACTATCATCCTTAGCGGCCATTTCACCGAAAACATTCTTTATCAAACTTCTGGCAACAGCGGATGCCACGGCGGAAGATTCACTTAAGCCTTTAGCTTCACTGTATTTTCTATATCTTTTAATATTGAATACAAAGCTGCCCCTTATGCCGGTATTTTTTCTGAATATTTCAAGTGGTTTTTCATACCTATCAACATATCCTGTTGCAGGTTTTCCATCAAGAATAACCATGTCAGAGTTGTCTTTTTTAGTGTACATGCAGGCACTGTAGACAAATGAGAAATCCGTGTTAAATGATGTGGAGGGATTATTTGCAATTTTGTAGTAATTGTCATAATAACCCAGAAATTTCTCGAAGGCTTTAATGGGATAGCTGTAACCGGTTGAAATTTTTCCCGGTTCCAGAACAGTATCGTAATTTATGAGTTCCCTGTACAGGCCCATATCTACCAGTTTGTGTTTTATATTTTCCCCTTCAAATTTAAAATCCATATAGGGTTATAATAGCATAAAATAAAAACCTAACATAAATATGCAATACTTTTAACTTATTCTGGAGCTTCAAGGAAGTTTACATTCTGTATATTGAGGTTTTCTTCACGCAACCTCTGCTCTCTTGCTTTTGAATAATCTGATGTATCGAATTGATATACAATATCATCACATTTTGATGTGACGGCATTTATTCTAACACCCCCTACTCCTTCTTCCGGTGCCACCACTATTGAGTCTCCCTGAAAATCATCTGAAATTGAATTTACAGAAATAATTGGTATCCTGTTTTCAAGTGCCCTTGTTTTAACGTAGAGATGCCATTCACTGTGGAAATCTCTTCTGATCAGGGAAGGATTAAAAATAACATCGCAATGCTTCCTGAAAAGTATCCTTGCATAATCGGGGAAATCCAGATCGTAGCATACCAGTATGCCAATTTTAAGTCCTTCAATATTAAACAGTTTTAGCTGGTTGCCCGATGTATATTTTGTGCTTTCTGCCTTATATAAATTTATTTTATCCTGCCAACCGATTATCTCTCTATTCCGGATCAGGAAAGACCTGTTATATACAAACCGGTCAACATATGAAAGACTGCCCAGTATAATTGTATTTTTTATTTTAATAGAATTCAGTAAACTGCCAAGTGAATTCATGTCTACTTTTGTAGTTATAAATTTCTCAGGAAACACAATGATTTCATTTTCGGGAAAATTTAAAGAGGAAATGTACTCCATTGCAGATTCCAACGGCATTCTACGCGACTGCAAAGCCCTGATAGCTATTTTCATGTTTTTCTATTGCCGTACATTATTTTAATTTTTATGTTTTATTAAGTTTTTAAATTTTAACGCGTCATCCATGGTGTCTATATCAATAAGCAGGTCTCCAGAAATTATCATATGAGAAAAATCACCGTAATGTTTCACAATGATTGATTTTGCACCTTTGTCTCCACCGAGTTCCTTAAGTTCACTGAAATATTTTCTGGCAAATATTACAGGGCTGATTATAGTTCCATTATATTCAAATCCAGATATGCCCTTACCTGAGGATTTAAAATGCTCTATTAATCCATTAAATGTGTTACTATCGAGTAGTGGCATATCTCCAGGGATAATCATAGCTGCCTCAATGTCAGGAGAAACATTTTCAATTCCATGTATAATTGAAGATGACATGCCATTTTCGTAATCTTTGTTCCACACAACTTTATACCCAAATCGCTCTGAATAATCTGATATTTCTGGGCTCCTCAATACTATAATGCGCTGCTGGAAATTAGACCTTGCAACATTATCTATCGCATAATATATAATGGGTTTTGAGTTTACCTCATATAGAAGTTTATTTGATTTAAATCTCATGGCTTTGCCTGACGCCAGAACAATAGCTGCAATTTTATCCATATTGTGTCTATATAATAATATAAAGATAATTGTTTCGGAGCGAATTTAATATAAATTATCCCGAAGGATGAACCGGAATGACATCATCATAAAATAAGGTAGTGGCGTAAATCAACACGTAAACAGCATAGAGTTAAATGGTACAGAATACAGGGAAAGGAACTGGGGTATTTCAGTGGTGCCGTATATTGGTATATTAGAAAAATTTACTGAGCTATATTCCCAATCCCTCCTTTGGGTATTTAATTAAAGTAATATGCTTGCTATATTGAATCAATTTCCCACGCACTACCAAATTATCAGATGATGAAACAATATATCTGTGATTGCATTAAATCCTTTTATAAATCATAATAAGTTTAGCAAAACATTATCTAAATATTTTCCTGTATAAATCCATTCCATAACCAGTTATTGACGGGCTCCCCTCAACTATTCTATAGGTATGTTCACCGTTATCCGCCCGTTCCGCTATTAAGAATACTGAACTCTCGTTATTCTGCTCCATCATTGCCGAAGCAAATTCAAAGAGATGTGACACAAAGAATATTTTTATTCCACTTTCCAGCAAAGCCTTTGTGATTCCCATTGCAACTTCTGCACCTTCACGTGTGTTGGTAGATGAAAATGACTCATTAAACAGTATCAAACTATTTCTTCTAATGTGATCGGCAATAAGATTCATTGTTGACAATTCATCATCAAATTTTCCCCTTTCCATTGTTTTGTCCTCTTCATGCTTGAAATGTGTAAATATACCGGAAACCACGCTTCCAGAATAGCTTTCAGCTGCAACAAACATTCCTGCCTGCATCATCAACTGTGCCTGCCCTATACTCCTCAAAAAGGTTGATTTTCCTCCACGATTGGTTCCTGTTATTACAAATAAATTCTTTCCATCTCCATCCAGGTTGTTAGGAACAATTTTAGAATTCGTAGTAAGCATGAGCCCCAGATCGTACAATCCTGAAAATTCAAGTGCAGTGCTTTCTGTTTCCTGAGGTTCAGGAAAACAGTATTGGCCGGATCTGGATTTTAAATGCTCCAGAAGGTTAATTGATGATATATAGAACCCAATTTCACACCTTAACTCTTTAAAAAATTCCATGCAATTCTGGGCAGACCTTTTCAAAACCATTGCCGTTTTTTTCACACCCCTGTTCCTTATATCTGTTATTTCTTCTCCACCGCTAATATCCCGCTCTGGAAGTGTATATGTATAATGCTGCCCGATTTTATCACCAACGATCTGTTTGATATTCTTTTTTCCCGTATCCGGTTTATGGAGTATGTAATCTTTCCCTTCGTTGCCCATTCCCAGAGATACGCTCATTGTTATGCCGTCTTTAAACTGCAGCCTTTCAAGATTCTCCAGTATTGTTGCCATATACTCCGGGCCAAATGTATCAGATACAGTACTGTAAAATTTCTTTAATCCCGTAGATTTTGCTTCCCCAATCATATTGCCTATTATTTCCCTGATCTCAGCAATCTTTTCTGAAAACAGTTTTATTATTCCTATAGATATCTGCATGGACAGTGAAGCGTTATCGCTGAACCAGAAAAATTGCTTCTGTGCCTCTGTTATGAATGAAACGGTGATGTTATATATTTTATCTGCGTAATCACGGTGTTCTATAAAATCCTGCATTACCTGTTGCCTGTACTTTATATTTTCTATGGAATTCAGGCTATTGAGAATGAACGTGGTTGAATTTTTCAGGAGAAATTGATCGCCGGAAGACATTGCATTTAATATTGGATTTAACCCGAGGTCGCCTATTAGTGAATCGCTATTCCATGGCAAATCCTCTTTATATCTGTCAACTCCATCACTGTCAAGCAAATATGTTTTTATCATGATATCCTCCCCTTCAATATTTCATATGTAAGGTTATACTTCCTCGCAAGTGCCATTGCATATGCCATACCGTTAGATTTCATTGGAAGAACCTTATATGTCCTTTTCTCCGGGTATTTCCTGTCAACCTGGCTTACGTAGCTAACCACTCCGGGCAAATCAGACAATTCATGAATAAAGGTGACATACATGCAAATAGATTTCATTTTCTTTATTTTATCTATTATATTCCTGCCTATTTCAATTCCATCCTTAAGCGTGGTTGAACTCAACATTTCATTAATAATAATGAGGCTCCTTTCCGTTGCCTTTTCAAGTATGCCATGTAATCTTTCCAGTTCCTCTTCAAGCCTGCCCATATTATTTTCTGGATTTTCAGATATTTCAAAATGTGAAAATATATTATCAACATGAAGTATAGTTGCCTCTTTCCCGGGAACCGGACAGCCCAGCAGGGCAAGATAATGTAACTGCCCGAATGACCTGGCAAATGTTGTTTTACCACCATTATTTGGCCCGGTAACTATAATCACGGATGAATTTCTATTTACAATAATATTGTTAGTAACAGGAATTTGCTTGCGTTCATTAAGTTTGGCAGCAAGTGCAAGATCAAAAAATTCCAGGCAATATATTCTATCCGTTTCACCTTTAATCTCCGGTATGCAGAACTGCAATCCGGATTCCTCAAGTGGAGTTATATATTGTAAATACTTCAAATAAAAAAAGATTTCATGAAGAAATCTGGAAATTACAGGATCCATGAAATTTAACCTTCTTTTATAAAAGTCCTTTAATCTATTGAATTGCTCTGGATAGAATTTTGCCACCAGTTCCACTACAGCAGCTTCTACATGGCCAAAACCCGGAGTAGAATCATATCCCGGGATTGTTTCATCCTCATCCAGGAACCTTGAAAATGCCTCTTTAACCTCAGATGCATAATCTTCTGAATCCCGGTCCTCCCTTACAGTTATTTTCACGCCTTTGATATTTATGAGATATCTTATTGATGATAGTTCCTCCTCAAGTTGTTCTGCGTCATTTTTAAGTGATTTAAATTCATCCGAGGCAACATAAGCATCCAGATAGTTTATGAACCCGGTGAACCCTCTTGATTTTGCTCCTGCTTTTCGCATATTGTCTAACATATTTTCAATTGATCGGGAATACATATAAACGGAGTCCAGTAACCACCGTTCACGCTGCAGGTCATAAAGATCTTTTAACCTTTTGATATTATAAAATATCTGTGACCCTGTGCCAGCAAATTGTGTAATAATCCTGTATATCTCTGGATTTTCCAGGTCTTTAAAGATTTCCTGCCTGTAGAAAATGTCATCAATGTTCCTCAATGGCATGTAGAGGAGCCTTTCCAGTTCATCATTCCGGGTATTTCCCATGAATCCTGAAAAAATATTTCTCAAAGAAAAATCGTCAAATATTGTATTATTCCTGTCCAGCTCCTGCAGATTTATGGAACTACTGAATGTTATGCTTTTAAACTCCATTAACTCATCTCCTTTTATAGCAAACAGGAGTCATTAGCACGATTGCAATCAATGGAACTCCATCCATTCATTATATTGATTGATACTTAGGATTTAACATTTCCTAATGTTAATTTATAATTATAAGCTGCAAAGGCAATTGAATTCTACGGGTGATTCAGTAAGAGAAAGGTTTTTGTTTATAATATGAAGAAACAATCCTTTGTGTTATCCGAAAATCCCGAAATTATTAGATAAGAATAATCCATTTCAATGAGATAATACATAGGTTTATATGCACTTTCAAATTTTGAATGTATGTCTAATGAAATGGATTCTTTTGAGAACGAAGCAAAGAAAAATTATGATAAAATAGGCGAAGATTTTCCCAGGGGCAGCATTAAAATTCTTTCCCCTGATATTATAAATATTTTGATAACAAATGCCAGAAAATCAAAAACTGTGAATTATAAGGCCGGAGATACTGTATACACGGCCACATTTAGCAGCTATACATTGCTTGATAAGGATGGAATGGTAGGTGTATATTCAGACGTTCCGGAAGATACCAATATCAGGGAAATAACTTTTATTGTAACTGGATTTCATGCCAAATGGGATACAGAAGTCACATTCTCCGGAGAGTATATGACTGTAATGCCCGATAGGGAACTTAAGCACCTTGTTAATTTCCAACGGGCAATAATGAAGACAGGGATATCCAGGTAAAATACTAATAGGGCTTTTATACTTGTTAATAGATATGATATTTTATATGTCACGGTTGAACTAAAACAGTTCCGGATTTTCCTTTTCTATTTTCTCCATGGCAGAGTTGAAACCTTCCATTATTTTTATTACGGTAAAAGATGAAAGTAGCATTATTACACCAACTACGGTGATTATGTAGGGAAAATAAAGAAATCTTGAAAGCTCTCCAAATACGAATGCCATTACAGGAGACGAACTTACAGAAAACATTGCGGTAAGTGCGTTAAATTTCCCGGTAATGCTGCTCGGTATGGAATTTATTATCATAGTCTCAATATAAACATTGATAAATGCCAGTATAACCCCGGAAAGAAATGTCAGTATTCCATCCATCACCGGGAGCCTGTTAAAAGATATCAGGATAAATATGACACCCGTCATAAATATGTAAAATGCCATCATTCGTTTATTTCTCTGATATGGACGGTAAAAACCATGCATGGAAATAAGCCCGCCTGCAAGCATACCCGCAGGGAAGCCAGCTATAAAAAATGTGTAATAGATGGATGATGCATGCATTATTATGTTTATGAGCCCGGAGGCAAACACGTCTATAGCAACAAACATGCCATTTAATAGCAAGGTAAGCAAAAGAAATGGAAGTATATTTTTCATTATCTTTACAGTACTCCTGAATCCATTCTTAACGATGCTCCTGTGGGAAACTTTTATAGTTCGGGGAACAAAAATAATTGCAAGGGCGAAAATAGAGATGCCTATCAGGGCAACATACACCGTTGAATATCTCATAAAAATGAAGGCACCACCGAGAATTATCCCTGCAAGGGTGAATATTCCTGAACTTAACTGGTCTGCAGACTGGGCTTTTGCCATATGGTCAGCTGGCATGATCTCCTTGGTCAATGCCCTGAAATCATCGGAGACAACCCACATAAATGTTGAGGACAGAAAATCTACTGCATATATAATAAACAGGCTACGCCCGAAGAAGAGGATAGAGTAAGTTAAAACCATCAATATATTTATGCCAATATAAATCAGGTGCCTGTCGTACCTGTCAATTATGCTTCCCTCCGGAATAGCTATAATAAGATAACCGAGAAATGAAAACCCGGGAATAAGGCTTACAAGCAATACAGAATGGTAGTTTGCAATTATTTCCCACATGAAATATATATAATATGCTGTGTTGGAGAATCTCGCTATATTCCTTGAAATAAGGTATCTGGCATAGGCATTCCTGTTATGCCTGTATAAGTCTGATGTTAACATATAATTTGTGCTTATACGTATATTTATATCTTATATATAGATTTATCCAGATGGATGAAAAATACCGGGAGATACTGGAAGCTTTCCGGAACCCTACTAAAATGAAAATCATTACATTGCTGGTTAACAACAATAAAATGACGGTTACAGGGATGTCAAAATACATAAAGACAACCCGTTCCAACCTGTATCAGGTAGTTTCTAATCTTGTCTCCAGTGGAATAGTAAATGAACCGGAGATCAGGCCAAAAAAGAATTACGTTGAAAAGTATTACAGTTTGAATGACGATTATTTTGCTTTTCATGATGAAAATATAGATGATGAAATAACAGGGCTTCCGGATAGCGAGTACAGGGAAATTTTAAGTTCATTTTTTATGGCACAATCCTTGAACCTGGAAATTATAGGAAAGTCTATTGAGGCTATGACGCAGAAAGAAATTCAAAATATGAGAAAACATGAAAAATATACAGTTTTTTCCTATGGAACATGTTCAAATTCAGTTTTTGAAAAACTTTCAATTGCTGTAAAAAACGAGCTTAAAAAATCGGTGGATGATTCAGGAAATGAGGGAATGTTTCTATTTCTAATGCTTCCATCACTTTTTCCGGATACATTGAACCGTAAGAAATAAATGTTCACGATCAAGTGGCAGGGAAGCACATTTGTTTTATGAAGGAATTGAGACACGATTACATACTATTCTGTTATTAATTTTATAATAAAAACCTTCCGACTCACATGGATTGTGTCTTAGGTTGCTCGACTGGCGAGGGCAATGTTATCATTTGAAAGGACTGGTAAGGGTTGTTCCCTGCAGTCAACCTGCCTATTGCGCTCCGTTCCCGCAGGGGGTTGCCATGCCAGTAAATCTGGAAGTGCAAGCTCACTGCTTTGATGTGTAGTTTACATAGTATTCTACACATTCAGCTTAACACAGGCATCCTGTGCATAGTATAATGAAAAATACTACATTTCTTTGCAATATAAGGCAGATGCGTATAACGTTACTAGTCCGCCGTATAACAGGCAAATCAAGCTAACATTCAGCATAGTTTTGATAGCACGGATTTATATAATTGAAGTTTATGCATCGAATGTATGGCGGTTACAAAAACGCAATATTAAAATGGCTGCCTGGACGAATAATACAATATGTAATGACACAAAAAATAATATATATTATTCATATAGTTTTGGTATGCCTAACAAATCTATTCAACCAGCTGCATCTAAAAATATGGAAAAAGCCATTGGTTTAATGGAAAATTATGATTATTCAGATGCAAAAAAGAGAATAGATATGGCCTTAGCACTTGACCCTTTAAATTACGAATATCATTATATTAAGGTAAATCTTTTAATTGAGCGAAGGGACTATGAAGGCGCATTGAAGGAATTGCATGTTATGGAAAAACTTGTCCCGGACAAAGCTTCTGTTTATTCCCTGGAAAGCAGATGTTTAATAAATCTAGGGAAGAACTTTGATGCAGTTGGTAAAGCCGATGAAGCACTTGAGCATGACAGAAATTATATGCAAGCTTATGAAAATAAATTAATCGCATTGCAGAATATAGGTCTAATAAATGACGCATTTGATGTATATTACAGTGCGTTGAAAGTTGATCCACAGGATGCGGAATCCTATGCTGTCCTCTCGGAGCTACATATGGAAATGAAAAATTTTGATGCTGCACATGAATCAGCTAAAAAGGCTATAAACATTGAAAAAGATAACATCAAGGCCAATAACATGCTTGTTTCCATAGCGAGGGTTGATGGTGGCATTGAGGATTACATCAAGGCACTTTCGGACGCATATGTAAATACCCATTATGAGGGGTATATAGTACAACTTACTAACTGCTTATATGAGTCGGGAAACCGTGAAGATGCTGTAAAAATTGCTGAGAAATTTTATAAAATCAATCCGGGAAATATGAATTCCGCCCATAATCTTGCACACATATTTATCCTCGAAAATAGAATACAGGATGCAGGGAAAGTCTATAAAAATTCAATTAAGTTAAACAAAAGTGAATTTACCAATTTGCAGTATATTACATTTCTGAACGAAACCGAACAGTATGCAACAGTGCTAAAGAATGTAGATGAGTTAATAGAGAGGTATCCTGATAATGACGGGTTTTTGTATAACAAGTTCTATGCACTTTCCAGGAGTGGAGACCATAAGGATGCATTAATTATCATTAAACTGTTATATGGCCAGAATAAGGATTCAATTTTGTATAAAGTTGAATATGCACTTGAACTGGCGTTAACAGGAAATTCTGACGAATCCCTCAGGATACTGGAAAATTTTGAAGAGTTATACATTGACCCGTGGATTTCAATGTCTTTATGGAGTTTATACTCTATGCTCAATCAGTATGACCGTGCTAATGAATACGCCATATTAGCCATGGAAAATGGAATCGGCGATGAGTTTCTTGGTTCATTTCCACTTGAGGTAATAGAAACTTATCTTGAAAAAGGGTGGAAAATACAGGCAATAAAATTTATTGATGCCTTAATAGAACGGGCAGAAGGCGAATTGCAGGATATCTGTATTGCCTGCAAGGGATGTATTCTTGGAATAGACGACTACGATAAAGGACGTGATATTTTAGAACAAATCGGTTCAGCTGAGA
Organism: Ferroplasma acidiphilum; assembly: GCF_002078355.1. Taxonomy (NCBI): domain Archaea; kingdom Methanobacteriati; phylum Thermoplasmatota; class Thermoplasmata; order Thermoplasmatales; family Ferroplasmaceae; genus Ferroplasma; species Ferroplasma acidiphilum. Next base: position 735,370 of record NZ_CP015363.1, read on the forward strand.
AAATACGATATTTACTGTTGTTTAAACTTAAATTCACAGATGTAGAAATCAATAATTTCATTAACAGGTATAAAAATGAGAAATTATGAAATAAACGACATTATAATATTCGCCAATTGACGTATTCAATATTCACAAATTATATATACCATAGTATTGATTCACATATAATGCCTGAAATATTTGTAAGAGATGAAATATATAAGAATATAGCGGATAGTCATAGTGATGTTTCCAAATTTGTAAACAACGTTCTGGGTCAGTACCTGGATGCCTTTAAACCAGAAAGCAGAGATGTTATGGACCATTACACAAAACACGGAAACGGAGACTGAATACAGAAGTTCAGTTTCAGGAAATATCCTGGCATTTTTAATTATATACCATATTTTTGAAATGTTCAAACTTTTCAAGTTCTCAGAGTGATATCGGCCAGAACGTGAAAGCCTAACCTATGTACTTCTAACAGTATTTTTCAGTTCCTTGTATCCGGCGCCATATATTTTATAATGACCTGCTTAAATATAATAATCCCGCGTTATATGTTTCTGTTAATGGCATATATGGTATGTTTATAATATGATAAAAGGATTCAACCGCATGGCTAAACAAATATATGTTCTCGGTGGAGGATTGTCCGGAATTTATGCTAAACTTACAAATCCCGATGCCATGTTAATTGATAGGGATGACCATATTACAATATCAACAAGATTAATCACCCTAATAGGCGGTATGGAGAATTCCTATGCATACAAGCCGAGAAATATTGATCTGAAAGAAAATGTTAAGGATATAAATTTTGAAAACAGGGAAATTGTTACTGATAATGGAAAGCACGAATATTCAAAGTTAATAATTGCACTCGGGCACAGCTTTAACGTTAACAATATCAAAGGTTCAACCAACATAGCCAAACTTGAAACTATAGATGACGCCGTTAATATACGTAAAAGATTGCAAACTTCAAAAAACGTTGCAATCATAGGCGGCGGATACCTTGGTGTCGAGATTGCATCACTGATAAATGGAAAAAAAGTTACAATAATAGACCCGCATGACAGGTTGCTGAACCATTCATCTCCTGAAGCTTCAGAGTATGTTAATAATATGTTGCTGGCAAGGAATGTAAATATAACGAAAGGTACAAAGGTTATGGAAGTGACAGGGAAATCTGTAATCACAGATAACGAAGAAATAACATCAGATTTAACAATATATGCAGGTGGAATTTATGGCAATTCAATAATTTCAGGTTTGCCAATAAAAACTAAAAATTCAAAGATTCTCGTTAACAGCAAAATGCGATCACTATCATATGATGACGTATTTGCCTGTGGCGATTCAATGGCCATAGATGGGAAATCATTTCCCGCAACGGCATTCACTGGAAGAAAATCGGCGGTTGTAGCCATGAAAAATGCTATGGGGAATGATATAGAATTTAAATATGAAAATAACGGAAATATATTGAATATAGACAATAATTACATATTTGTTAAGAAAAATGGATACAGGAAAAGTTTCATGGTTAACCTGATAAAAAAATATGTCAATGGGAAAACAGACAAATCCTTAAATAAACTTGCCAGGTTAAAATCCTGAGTGCTAACATTTCATGCCAGTTCCAATTTTTGTATAGTTAAGTGAAGTGATAACCGCACACATCCGCAGGCTAACATAAAATCATGAAATACAAAAAATAATATACACTGAAAACATAATTTTTTATGGCAAAAATATTAATTCTAACAGGGGACGCAGGTGAATCACTGGAAGTTATGTACCCATTGCAAAGAATGAAGGAAGAAGGATTCGATATGGATCTGGCTGCACCGGAAAAGAAGAAAATCCAGCTGGTTGTACATGATTTTGAAGATGGTTTTGATACATATACTGAAAAGTTAGGTTATAAGGTTCAGGCAGACATTGCGTTTAAGGATGTTGACCCATCCCAATATGATGCACTTATAATACCTGGCGGGAGGGCACCTGAATATATAAGGAATGATAAAGATTTTATCAGAATTGTACAATATTTCTTTGAAAAGAATGCACCGGTTGCTGAACTTTGCCATGCACCATTGGGATTAGCTGCAGCAGGTGTTTTGCATGGGAGAAAAACGGCCGCATATCCTGCACTTGCTCCAGACGTAACAATAGCAGGCGGGACGTTCGTAGATGCTGCCGTGGTAGTTGATGGGAATCTAATCTCTTCAAGGGCATGGCCTGATCACCCACAATGGATGAGGGAGTTTATAAAATTATTGCATGAAAGAGATATAAAATAATTAGCACACATCTTTTTGTATTATACCTTTGTAATTATTATCCATATTTTCCTATAAATTCTACAAATCAGTGTTGTTTCCATGTAACTAAATTTATAATGTGAATTGAAATGCATTATAATGAAAAATCAGATAGTTATCCACGGTGGTGCTAATAGCCCCTCAACGCTCAATGAAAAGCTTCAAAAGATACTGGATAATCTGGATGTGAATGGTTCTTCCCTGGATTTAGCAGTAAAATCTGTTGTAATGATGGAGGATGATCCAACATTCAATGCAGGAACCGGTTCTGTGCCGAGGATTGATGGTTCCATACAGATGGATGCCGCAGTAATGTCGGATTCGGGCTTCGGCTCTGTTATGTGCATAGAAAATGTGAAACACCCGGTTATGGTTGCAAGGGATGTAATGGAGAAAAGCCCACATATAATGCTCGCCGGGGAAGGAGCTGTTGAGTTCGCACGCAAGCTTGAATATGAATATTATAACCCTGAAACCGAGAAAAGCAGGGAGATGATGGATAAACTTAAAGCTTCTATTAAAAACAATACACTTCCTGAAAAATTTAAGTTTATGGTTAAAAGTTCCAGTGATACAGTTGGGGCTGTGGCAAGGATTGATGATAAATTTGCTGCTGCAGTTTCGACAGGTGGAGCTTTTCCCATGTTAAGGGGAAGGGTGGGCGATTCTCCAGTTATCGGTGCAGGCATATACCAGGGCGAAAAAGGTGCTGTTGTGGCTACCGGCATAGGTGAGGACATAGCAAAGGACCTATTATCTTTCAGAATATACCAGCAAATTGGAACAGATGACCTGAACGAAATAGTTAAAAAAGAAATAGATAAATTTAAAGTTTCTGTGGGAATCATAGCAATCAGCGATAATGAATATTCTGTATATGCCAATACGGATATGGCACATGCGGAAAGAGAATTATGACATACCTGCAATAAGGTATTATCCTACTGTTTCAGCAACTACTGGAAGCGGGGATATTTTTTATTATACCATATTTCAATTGGTGGAATATCCTTTACTTAACCTTAAACGTATGGTGGTGCAATTATATACTTAAAATTGATAAAATCTTTAATTATCTCAATTTCTATTCATTGATCTCTTTCTGTTATTACTGGTATCATTTTCAATTGTGTTTGCTTCTTCCTCGCTTAAAATTCCAATACAATTATCCAGTATTTGTGGATTCCCCTTTTGATTGTTCAGGAGTTCTTCTAAAATGGCTGGAAAGGATTTATCTCCCTTCAATGCTTTTAATTCTGCATAAATATCATAGGTAATAGAAATTACTTTTACCGTACATATTATACCGGCATATATTTCATTTTTCCATCTTCTTCTTTCTCCTAGCCTGGCTAAATATAGTTATTTATTACCCTCGTTCCGCAGTTGTCAAAACGGACGCGGATTACAAAATCAGATTTTAACATCATTTTCCTCTGAAGTGAATCTATGCCATTCTTTTCTCCAATTAAAAGAATAAAACCTTCAGAACCTCCGCCAAGCAATTTGGCTGATTTTGCCCCATTTTCCTTTGCATAGCTTATTATTTCATCTATGCGCTGGTTTGTTACATTTGCTCCAAGAGATTTTTTAATATTCCACCCCTCATTAATTATATTGCATACCTCATTTCTATTATGCGCGCTAATGGCTTTACTCATTTCCAGTGCAAGGTGTTTGATTTTATTCAAATTTTCCATTGTTTGCTCATCACCATGTTCAGATTTAGTTACCTGATCCTGAAGGCTTCTGGAACTTTCCCGCGTATTGCCTGTATAAACCAGCAATATGGAACTCTGGAGATCTTTCACGAATGGATCCGACAGGTCAAATTTCTGTGTACTATCAACGTTTTCTCGAAATTCCATATACTTTAAACCACCAATAGAGATTGCATATGGATCCTGTTTGCCCAGTATAATGTTAAATTTATCCTTTTCAGTAAGATATGATTCTTTTGCCAGTTCATAGGGGTCTACATTCCTTTTTTTTATTGCATTTATCATTTTTAATATTCCATTTATGAGTGCAGAACTGGAGCCAAGCCCTGAACCTGGAGGGACATCACTATTCATTATTACCCTGCCGGTGTTTATGCCGTTTTCCATGAACATGTCAATAATTTTGTTTTCCATAGTTCTGTTATTTGTTGAAATAAGCGCAGTTCTCAGGAAATCTCTGGATGAAACCTCAAGCGAGCTACCATCATCCTCATAACGTATCATAATTCCCCGATCTATTGTAGTGTTCAGGACTGCACCACCGTACCTTTCGTAAAATGGGCTAATATCTGTGCCTCCTCCTGCAAAACTGATTCTCAAAGGGCTGTAAACCGTTATCATATAATTATATATGAACACGTCCTATTAAAATATTGATATTGCCATTATAGTTGACATACAAAGTTAAATATGTACATTGTGTATACGGTACAAAATTAAAAATACTGGTGCAAATAATGATAGATTTCAATATAAATTCGGGCAAAATACAAATTCAGGAAAATCTGAAAGATATCCTGAGCAAAAAAATTCTGGTAATGAGGGATAACGAGGAGACTGTATCATGTGATGGCGGGTTCTGTGAGACAATACATGATATTTCTATAAAGGTAAAAAGGCATTGCAATGAGCCTAAAATGTATTATTTTATCAATGATGATATTGAAATAGCTATGGATGAGCACATATTTGACCTGCTTGCCCGGGAAAACATTCTTATAAAAAAAGAAAAATACCTTGTTGTTGAAAGAGTAAAGCATAATCCGGTATAATTCCAGAAATTATTGCCCGCACATCTGTTTTAATACCAAGGGAATTCCAGTATTATTTTCCAATCAGGTAAGTAATTTATAGGTTTGTGGCATGTCCAGAAATGGATCACAGGTATGGAATTCTGACGGTGACCACACTGAGTACATTGATGGCCGCTATAGATTCTACTATCGTATATCTTGCCCTCCCGGCCATGGGGCAAACATTCCACTCCGGGATATCATACCTGACACTTGTAGTGGCTGCATATATAATTTCAACAACGGTTATGCTGGTACCTGCAATAGAGATCACAAAGAGGATCGGCAACAGGAATTTCTATATAATCGGTTTTTCTATATTTACCGTTTCTTCACTTATTATTGCAGTGTCATTGAATATTGCAATGGTTATAATTTTCAGGTTTGTGGAAGGCATTGGGGCCGGAATAATGACATCTTCAGATATACCAATAATCCTAGGAGCTTTCAGGAAAGGCGAAAGGGGCAAAGCCATAGGGTTGAATTCTATTGCATGGTCTATAGGAACTCTTATCGGCCCTGTTCTTGGAGGATTCCTTGTTGCAATTAACTGGAGATATATTTTTCTCATAAATGTCCCAATAGGCATAGGCACAATGTTTGCCGGTTATAAAATAATAAAGAAAGATAAAGTAGATAAATTGCCAATCAAATACAAATCTACAATTTCAATGGCATTGTTTTTAATACCGTTAATTATGGGAATCGCACTGATAAATGAATACTATCTGCTTATTGCCCTTATTATCCTGCCAGTATTTATATATGTTCAGATAAAGCAACCTGTAATAGACAGAAAATTGCTGGGAAATATAAGGTTCTCCCTGATAACCCTTGCATCTTTCCTGGAATCTTTTGTCTTTTTCTCTGTATTATTCGCTCTGAGCCTTTATTTCCAGAGTGATCTGGGATTAAGCAGCATAGATACCGGGCTTATAATATTTACATATCCGGTAGCTTCTATAGTTTCAAGCCCCATAGGAGGGATATTATACGACCGGTATAGACATCCCGAGACAATTATGGCAATAGGGACAATACTTGAATGTGTGCCTGTACTTATAATTGGAATTTATCTAAAATATATACCTGAACTACTGCTTATAGCAGGATTTGGCGGTTCATTTTTCTGGTCTCCTTCCACAACAATGATAACGGATGCCCTTGGAGAGAAATTCCGTGTCCAGGCGAACAATGCAATGTTCATATTGAGAAACATTGGAATTATTACTGCAATTTCAATTTTGCCACTGTTTATTCTTCACTTTTCAAGAATCAATGTTAGCATTGGTGAAATATTTGTATCAAAAGCCAGGATAGATATTTCAGCCGGCATCGGCGCATATCTTGTTTTTACCGCAATAATCTCCCTATCATCACTGATTTTTATATTTGTATATCATCGCAGGGCAAGGAGCAGCAATACTATGGATACAGCAGGTGTTGTAGACCTGCAACATCGAACTATTAAATAACAAATTAGCAATATACATAAGGATCCGTGGGGTAGTTAGGATATCCTGCTGGCCTTCGAAGCCGATGACCCGGGTTCAAATCCCGGCGGGTCCGTCTTGTATATTTCCATGGAATCATGGATGCAATAAACAGTACTAACCTTTTGTTTATTCTACCCATTTGAAAATCTTATAATAGAATTAGATTATTATGAAATATGGAACATGACGTATTCCAGTATTACAGGAAAATGAGAAAGGAAAGCCCTGTGCATTTCAATAATGATACCGGTTCATGGGATGTATTTGATTATAAATCAGTTTATTTTGTTTTAATGAACCCTGACACATACTCATCAGATCCATCATATGCCGGAAATATCCCGGAAAACAGGCAGGGCCCCGGGGCAAGTTTTATTACAATGGACAACCCTGACCATAAAGAACTCCGCAATGTAACGGTACCCTATTTCCTTACATCTAAAATAACTGGATACCGGGATATGATAGAATCTACATCAAGGAAGCTTATGGCAGGCATTAACAAAGATTCAGACTTCATCAGGGACTACGCAGTTATGTTGCCGGTAACTGTAATCTCAGAATTGCTCGGAGTTCCTGAGAACGATCGCAGCAAATTCAAGGAATGGTCGGATTATATAATTGGAAACAGGTCAGATGCGGGAATCCAGGATCTGAACAGGTACATGTATTCTACAATGGCAGAAATTTTCAAAACTAACACTGAAGACAATATTATTTCTACAATCAATAAAGGGTTATACCACTCAGAGCCCCTATCAATTAACCAGAAAATAGGATATGTTATGCTGCTTGTAATAGGGGGAAATGAAACAACAACGAATTTAATAGGGAATATGGTTAAGGTTCTCTCTGAACATCCTGAAATTGCAGATAAGTTGAGGCAAGAACCGGAACTTAAAAAGGGATTCATTGAAGAAACACTGAGGTATTATTCACCTATTCAATTCCTCCCGCATAGATTTGCTGCACGGGATTCTGTTCTCAATGGACAGGAAATTAAAAAAGGCCAGAGGCTATCCATATGGCTGGGATCAGCAAACCGTGACGGAACGAAATTTGAAGACCCTGATACCTTTAATATGGAAAGGGAGAAAAATGACCATCTTGCTTTTGGTATGGGAATACACATGTGCCTGGGTTCGCCACTCGCCCGCCTGGAAGCAGAAATTGCCCTTAATGATATTCTCAATAAATTCAAGCATGTAAAGATCAATGCAGAAAAAACTGCCATGTTGAAAAATCCTATGGTTTACGGATTCAGCACTATGCAACTGGATGATTAATCTATTCATTATCCATTATTTTTTCCAAAGTTATATATAAAAATTGAAAATAAAGTTTAATGTATCCATTTATAGAGAGGGAATCGGGATATGTTGTTGCAAAATTTCCGGACCTTATTGAAGCAAAAGTTGTCTCCCGTCCAAATAGATTCATGGTAAAAGCAATGGTAGACGATAAGGAAGTGGATGTTCATATACACGATCCAGGAAGGCTTGAAGAACTTATATTTCCCGGGAATTCAATACTGATAAGGGAAACTAATGGTACAAAAACACATTATTCTGTAACTTTTTGCAAAAATGGTGATATCTGGACATTTAACGATTCCAGATACCATTCCGGTATAGCCTCTATGTTTATCCAGGAAGGGTGGCAGAGGGAGGTTAAAGTTGGGAACAGCAGATTGGATTTCAGGCTTAACAATGCATACATAGAAGTAAAGTCTGCAACACTTGTAGAAAATGGGATTGCCAGATTTCCCGATGCACCCACCCTGAGGGGAAAAAAGCATCTTGAAACCCTTATGGATCTTATAGCCTCGGGTTATGAATCATTTGTTTTATTTCTCATTTTCAATGAGGATGCTAAATGTTTTCTTCCAAATACTGCCAGGGACCCTGAATTTTCACATGCATATTATTCAGCTCTGGAACACGGGGTAAAATTCCAGTACCTTGTATTTTCCTCACGTGGTGGTGAAATTGTTTTAAAAGATTCAATATCCATGTGCAATCCCTGAAAAACTCTTATATCATTCAAATGTATGACAAGGCATGGAACTGGTTAAAGCATCAGATAGGGAATTTATAGTTGCAGTTGCACAGAGACTATTAGCCATTACATCTATTTCACCACAATCCGGTGGAGAAGGAGAGCTTAAAAAATCTCTGGAATTAAAAAAAATCCTGAACGAACTTGGCTATGACAGTTATAACGAGTATAATACCACGGACAATACCGGGACAATAAGGCCGAATATTGTATTAAAATTAGGGAGTTCCAGTAAAACCTTATGGGTCATATGCCATATGGACACTGTTCCTGTGGGGGATATATCACTCTGGAAGCATGAGCCTTTTAAGGCTACCATAGAAGGAGATAAAATTTATGGTAGGGGGTCAGAAGATAATGGCCAATCAATATTTACCATGCTTCTTTTGCTCAAGCATATTAAAAGAGAGCAAATGAAAATGAACCTTAACGTAGCATTCGTATCGGATGAGGAAACAGGAAATGATTACGGAATTAAATACCTTATCTCGAAAGGCATATTCGCTAAAGATGATCTTATTATCGTTCCTGACGCAGGAACAGAGGGCGGCTTTATTATAGAAACAGCAGAGAAATCCACCATGCAGTTAAAGTTTGAAATAAATGGCATTCAGGGCCATGCCAGCATGCCTGAAAATTCATTGAATGCCTTCCGTGTAGCGTGCAAATTCATAGACCTGATGGATTTCAACCTGCATGATCAGTTCGGGAAGACAAATAAATTGTTCGTGCCGCCATATTCCACATTTGAACCAACAAAGCACGAACAGAATATTGAAAACATTAACACTATACCGGGCAGGGATGTTTTTTACTGGGATTTTAGAATACTTCCCCAGTACCCTGCAGACGAAATATTAAAAAGCATAGATGGTCTCATAGAGAAATTTTCCAAAACATCCGGTGCCAAAATTAAATACACTGTTATTGACAGGGTTGATGCACCGGATCCAACACCTGATGGTGCTGAGATAGTAGTATTGTTAAAAAAGGCAATAAAATCTGTTATCGGGAAAGATGCCTTTACGGTAGGAATTGGTGGTGAGACATTTGCATCTTTTTTAAGGGGAAAGGGGTTTTCTGTTGCCGTATGGTCAACCACCGTAATTGAGAGTGCGCACATGCCGGATGAATACTGCCTTATACCACATATATTGCAGGATATTGAGGTCTACAAATATATTCTTTATAATTAATAAGTTATTTTTTTAATTCCATCATGAAAATATAGTTAATAGATTTTAACTTTTATTGAAATATATCCTGTATACTCAATGTCTTATGTTCAGAAACCAGGCTAACGTCCTTCAGTATGTTTCCTGTTAGTATGGATGCCACTGTATCTCCCCTGCTTATTATTCCAGATTCCTTCAGTTTTTTTACACCGGCTACAGATGCAGCGGAAGCCGGTTCACACCCGATTCCCGACCTGTCTATTTCTCTTTTTGCTTCCATTATCTGTTCATCCGTAACCTTTTCAACTATTCCCTTTGTAAATTCTATGGCCCTTTTAGCTTTTTTGTAATTTACCGGATTTCCAATTTTAATTGCACTTGCTATGGTTTCTGCCTTAACCGGATGAATAGTGTCTTCTTTTCCATTGATATAATCATAAAATGGTGACGCGCCTGAAGCCTGGATTGCAACAAGCTTTGGCACATAGTCTATAACTCCGAGGGCTCTAAGGTCCATGAGGGCTTTGCCAAATGCAGATGTATTCCCGAGGTTTCCGGCAGGGAACGTTATAAAATCCGGTTTAATCTTTTCCATGATCTCGTATATTATTGTTTTTTGCCCCTCTATTCTCCATGGATTTAATGAATTGAGAATATAAAAATCATTCCGTTTAGCTATAGCTTTCTTCACATTCTCCATGGCGGTGTCAAAATCACCTTCAATATCCACTATGTTTGCACCGTATGCAATAGCCTGGAATAATTTATTTGCCGAGACATTTTTGCCAGGAATCATTACATAACTCTCTATGCCACCAAAAGCACTATAGCTTGCAGCAGCCGCTGATGTATTTCCGGTAGAGGCACAGAGGGTTTTATTAAAGTTAAGCCTTACAGCTTCAGAAACAGCTACTGTCATTCCCCTGTCCTTGAACGACCCGGTTGGATTTTCACCCTCGTGTTTGAGGAATATTTTATCAACTCCGGAGTAATTTGAAATTCTGGCATTGCGGTAAAGCATTGTATTGCCTTCTCCCCTTGTAATTATAGCTTTTTCCGGGATTTCGGGATGTATAAGATTCTTATATTTCCATACCCCCTTCATATTTGTTAATGAGTATTCCATATTATTATGGAACACATCAAGTATGTTTCCACATTTCCCGCATATATATATGTTGCTGTCTATGGTATATTCGGCATTGCAGGAAGGGCATTTCAAAACAGAATGAGTCATCTATTGGTTAATATAAAGTTATATAAATTATTTGTCAAAACAGAAATGAAAAATATCCATGGAACTGGTTATTGATAATAATTAATAAATCTAGACTGGCCAGAATACCTTTGCAAGTTCAACTATTACTCCCATGGCTATTCCAATATAAATAATTAATTTCGGGTCTATGGCAGGACCTTTAATTTCCTCTTCATTGAAATAACGTATTAAACCCGCTCCTGACTGGAAGTTTTCATTCTGGTTGTCCTTTGCCATACTTGTCATTAATTTAACACTATAATTTAAGTGTTTTGGTATGGTTGTAAAAGTAAACCCATTTAGCTTTTCCTTGAATTCTGTATAGCGTCTATGAATCTGTCCGTGCTTATCTGGAGAACTATAATCCTGTATATTCCCGAATCCGTTAATATTTCAAAGTAATTGCATTTAATCATGGATGGCAGTTCAGGATTAATAATAGAGTGGCTTTTTTTCCCCTGCCTTATTCCTGTTATGGAAAGGGAATTTATTTTTAGAAATGGTATATATGATAGCACATATGGATGTGAGTACTGATAAAATTCTATGAAATGGCCAACAAAAGCAACCTTTGCATCAATATATTTTTCATGTTCCAGTCCCTGAATAATGTCAAAATTATTATTCTTTATTGATACATTAAATGTTGCTGTAGCATCCATAATATTGATAATCTGGCCCGGAGGGTATTTAGGTATTTTGCTAAGTACTCTCAATTCCGAAAAATGGTTGTAATAGACGAATGGAAAAACGGTAAATGAAACACCGAGAATGAAAAATATGGCAGTGTAAAGAAGGAAAACTGCAATAAAGTTCCTGGAGCTAAGTGAAACTATCAGGCCCAGTACAATTGACCCGGCAAATACTGACAGAAAGTAATATAGTTTCCTTATCATATATTTATAATAGTTCAGAATAAATAATAATTTTGTTACTATTTAAAAAACCCACCAATAAGCAAAATATTTTAATATATAAAAATGCCATTACTGCATATGGGAAACGCAGGAAATAAAAGGAAATACAGGGTACTTACTATCATTTTCATTGCAGCAGTGATTATTGCCCTGGTAGGCATAACTGTATATTCCGGCGTTTTCCCTCCTGCATCAGTTGTGGAATCGTACAGTATGGAACATTCAGCTCAATGGCAGTATGGAATTATAGATGAGGGAACTGTAGTGCTGGTAAAAAAAGTCAATAATATAAACGATATAGTAACCTATGTCCAGGGAAGAAGCAGCAATATTAGTACATACGGCGAATATGGAAATGTAATACTATACCACAACAGTGCACTGAATGTTGTGACCATACACAGGGCTATATTCTATCTGGAATGGAATGGAACCAGCCCGGAAATAGCAGGATACCATAACCAATCCTATATCCATTTTTATAAAGACAATATAGTTCTGGATGGCATAGGATATGCACATAGAAATCTTATAGTCAATGTATCCGGTTACGCAGGCGATTCTGGATTTATAACTGTTGGCGACCACAACCTAGCGTGCCTTTCTTATAATTCTGGCTACTATAACAGGACATACAATGCATATTATGCTTCTGACCAGAATATCTGGGGAATCAAGCCAGTGTCACTGAACCAGATAGTTGGCAAAGCTTATGGGTATGTACCATGGTTCGGGCTGGTAAAGCTAAATATTCTAAGGCTAGAGGGTGAGTGGCCAAGGCAATATTACACACATGTTCCTGAGTATTCATATGCCGGGCTATTTCTCTCCATTGCAGCCATACTGACAATTATCCTGTTCCCCTATGGAAAGGTATACAATAAAGTCAAAAGAAAGACTAGAAATTCTTAGATATAACGTCCGGTTTCCCTGCTACCTTAAGATACACCGGTGTACACTTAAACTCCATTGCCGCATTTTTCATCTTTTCCATATTCTTCCTTTCCACTGCAACAAATACATTGGTTCCACCGGTCACTATATACGCATTCCAGAATTCAGCTTTCAGCTCCTCAACTTTCTCTATAAGCCTCTGCATTTCATCGGTAATTATAGACACACCAACTTCCCTTAGCATGGAGTGGTATTCCTGCGTATCTTTTTCACCTGCTTCAAATATGCCTTTAATATCGCCGCTATCGGCCATTTTTTCAAGTTCCTTCGCCCTCAATTCAGAGTTTTTTACCCTTTCCGCATATTTTTCATGATTTATGATATTGCTGTGTATGGTATCAGACGGTTTTCTATCCTCCGAAAATTTGCATGCAACTATTACAAAATCCTCAAAGTCCTCAGGCCCCAGGATTTCATCTGTTAATGATTCCTTTCCGTTGGCATGATTTATTGTAAAGCCGCCGAACATGCTTCTTCCAGCACTTTCAGATATCTGCTGCAGGTCGTTTTCGAAATTAAATATATTTATATTGTATTCAAATATAGATTGTATGCACTCGCCAATTGCGGCAGCACCTGCATCAGAACTCCCGCTGATCACGTTTTTGTTTTCAGATACAAATGAAACTTCAGAATATTCCGGATGGCGCATAAGAATCTCATGCCTGTATTTGTCTATGACAACAAATGGGGATCGTGGAGAATCAGGTGAAACCTCCTTTCCGTTTATAATGCCTGATTTCTGGTTAGAAAGGTACAGATCAGTTTTGACATATATATCATCATCAAGCCCTGTATATGCTATTCCTGCAGTTGTATGCCTGGGGAGGCGTTTCTTATTGTCCGATACTCCACCCAGAAGTAATATCCCTATAGTAGGATATGCCTTAACTTCAACGTAATATTTTTCCATATTCTGAAATCAACTATAAGATAAAACCATTTTGTCTTAAATGGTAAAAATATTGCCACAGTACCGGTGTAATTTCCTTTTAAATGAATATAAAAAGAACCACCTAAACAATTATCTATAAGAAAAACATTACCTCACATGGATTATAAAGTCTCAGACATTATGACAAGAGACCCGCTTTGCTATACTGTTCCCAGTGCAATTTCAGACGTAATACAGGTACTTATTAAAAATAATATAACAGGCATACCGGTAAAGGATAATCAGAATCATTATCAGGGCGTAATAACGAGAAGGGATATTTTTTATAATCCGGATGAGACACAGACAGCACTGGTGATGAGAAAAGCTCCTACTGTCAATGAAAACGATTCCATTAACACAGCAGCCAGGCAGCTTTATACGCAGAAAAAAAGGCATCTTGTAGTGGTTAATGATAAAAATGAAGTCACAGGAATCCTTACTCCGCAGAATTTTTTAAACATTATAAAGGAAAAATACGGGAAAGTAAAGGTTAAGGAGGTTCTGGAATACATATCAGTGCCCATATGGGAGGATACACCTTTATCTGTTGCACTTCTTACTATGAACCTGTCCCAGATTTATTCCTTCCCTGTTGTAAACAGGGGAGGCAAATTCACTGGCCTTGTAACGGACCGTGATATATTTGACAAGGTTAAAATGTACCAGACCATAGAATCCTCGGAATCAGGAATAGCAGATGATGAAGACCCCTGGTCATGGGATGGAATAAAGAATGTGTTTACATATTTTATAGCAAAATCAAATATTACAGTTCCTGACATACCTGTAAAAAAACTTATGGTGGGTTCACCTAAAGTAATTTACCTGGAATCTGACCTGGAGGACGCCGTTAAACTGATGTCAAGCGAAAATTATAACCAGCTACCAGTCCTTACAGGCCATGGTGAGATTTACGGTATGCTATACGATATAGAAATCATGAAAATTTTCAAGGATTAATATGTACGATGATATAGTTGAACTGGCAAAAAGGCGGGGATTTTTCTGGCCATCATTTTCAATATACGGTGGGTTCGCTGGTTTTTATGATTATGGCCCCCTTGGCGTATTATTAAAAGACAATATTATACGTACATGGAAGGAATCCTACATGGAGGATGGGGCAATATTCCTTGATTCGCCGAATATAACTCCTGAACCTGTCTTCAGGGCATCCGGGCATCTTGCAAGATTTTCAGATCTGGCTGCTGAATGTGAAAAGTGCAAGAGCAAATTTAAATTTGAATCAGTGCTGGCATTCAATAAACAGGATATTATCCCGGCGAATCTTGAGGAAGCAAAGAAAATCGCATCCGATACCTATCTCAAATGCCCTGTATGCGGGAGCCGCATAACAAACATTTATGATTTTAACCTTATGTACAAAGTATCTGGCGATTATTATCTGAGGCCGGAAACTGCACAGGGAATATTTGTAAATTTTAAATTGCTTTTCAATTATAACAGAGGCAAACTTCCAATGATAGTAGGACAGGCAGGGAAAGGCTTCAGAAATGAAATTTCGCCCAGGCAAAGCCTTATCCGGCTCAGGGAATTTAACCAGTGTGAAATCGAGGTTTTTCTTGACCCTGAAAACCTTGAGTTTAAAAGCCTCTACGATTATAAAAAAATTAAAATAAAGCCAAATACCGGAGAGGAGCTGGATATTACTGTAAAAGAAGCATTTGAGAGAGGATTGATCAGCAGCCAGGCATTTGCATATTTTGTACTTAAAACCCAGAACATACTTGAAAATATCGGCATTGAAAGCAGCAAACTGAGATTCAGGCAACATGATCCAGATGAAAGGGCGCACTATGCTTCTGATTCATGGGATGCTGAAGGGTTAATAGACAATGAATGGTTCGAAATTGTAGGGATTGCAAACAGGACAGATTTCGATTTGAACAACCACCAGTCAAGTTCCGGTGAGACCATGACAACAAAAATAGAGGAAAGAGAATTCATTCCATATGTCATAGAGCCGTCATACGGGATAGACAGGATTCTTCTCACACTGATGGCACAGTCACTTGAAACCAGGGATGGAAAGAATGTCCTTAAAATCCCTTATCCTGTAGCCCCATATCATTTTGCAGTGTTTCCACTGATGAAAAAAGAAAATTTGAAGGAAAAGGCAGAATATATTTATGAAAATATGAAAAAACAGGATAAATATATAGTATACGATGAGGCGGGCACAATAGGAAAAAGATATGCAAGGCAGGATGAGATTGGAACCCCATACTGCATAACCGTTGATTACCAGACACTTGAAGACAATACAGTAACGGTAAGGTCAAGGGATACGGCAGAACAAAAAAGAATAAAAATAGAAGAACTGCTGGATCTGGATTTTATAAATTCATATATTTATAAAAAATAAAATTTTTATGCATCCAGTATTTCTATACGTTTTTTAGTTTCCTTCTTATATTCTATGGTTGTCCTGTATTTTGACCCTCCACGGATGAATATAACATCTGTGTTGCCTTTCATCTCAGCTACACCTTTAATAAGGTCTCTCATAGATTTTACGGGTGTTCCGGCAAATTCTGTAATCACATCCCCTGGCCTCAACCCGGCATCGTAAGCAGGTGAATATCTGTCTATTCTTGCAACCATAACACCATTTTCCAGTTTGACGCCATATCTCCCTTGAGACGATTCATTGATCTCAATTCCAGAGATGCCTATATAATTCCTTTTAACTTTGCCGGTATTTATTATATCATTCAGTTCCTTTTTAATGGTGTTTACCGGAATGGAAAATCCTATTCCATTTGCCTGTGCTATCATTGCCGTATTTATTCCAACAGCTTTGCCTGTTAAGTCTACCAGAGGGCCTCCACTGTTTCCTGGATTTATTGCAGCATCTGTTTGCAATAGCCCTTCAAATATGAAGTCTGCCCATGGCATTGGCCTGTTTTTGGCACTTATTACGCCCATTGATACAGTATGCCCGCCGGGAAGCCCCAGCGCATTGCCTATAGCCAGTACTATTGAACCTACCCTTATCTTTTCAGAGTCTCCAAGTTCTATTACGGGAAAGTCATCTCCCGGGATTTTCACAAGTGCCACATCGGTCTGGGGGTCTGTTCCGGCTATTTCCCCCTTGAATTTTCTTCCGTCATTGAGTACCACATCAACGGTTTCGGCTCCTTCAATAACGTGGTTGTTTGTAAGTATATACCCATCATGGCTGATAATAAAGCCTGACCCTGCTCCCTTCACAGGTGTTATGCCATAGCCAAAATTGCCGCTGTAGATTGTGCTGTTTATGCTTACCACAGCCCTGCTTGCTTTTTCTGCTATCTCTACTGTGTTGTTGTTTAATTCTTCTATGTTGTTCATGATATGTTAATTATATTCAAGTTTAAATATTAGAAAGTATTATTAAAACGATCAGGTGAAGTTGAATTGACCTACTTGGAATTAAAGGAGATTGGTTCAGGAAAAGAATTCCTGGATAAATATTCTGACATTATGCGCATGTGGACAGTACCTATTATGCTGGCTATAGAAAGGCACGGGGAAGCTGGTTTTAACCAGATTAAAAAGGATGTTAAGGGCATAAATTCCACAACACTCTCAACTACCCTGGGAATGCTGGAAAAGTATGGCCTGCTGGAGAGAGTTATAATACCGGCAAAACCTGTGCGTGTAAAATACTCATTGACAGATAAGGGAAAGGAATTGTATAAAATATCATTAAACCTTGCAACGCTTATAGACGATCTTTGATTGAATATTTTTAAAATTTTATTCTTTTAATATAGATAAATTAAAAAATAAATATTGTGTTTCTACAGGGAAATTCTTCCTGGAACCTTTGGAAATGTTGTAACATCCTCTATTTTTTCAACGCCACAGACGAACCTGGTGAACCTTTCTATGCCAATTCCAAATCCGGCTGTATATTTTATGCCCTGTTTTGCAAGCTCGATAAACCATTTAAACTGCTCCTCTGTCTGCCCTTTCTTCTGGATTCTATCCAGTATCTGTGACAATTCGTATTCCCTTTCACCACCGGAAGATGCCTCCTCAAACCCTTCAGGCCATATAAGGTCCATATCTCTCAATATTCCCGGCTTTTCAGGATATTCACGGTCGTAGAATTCCCTCTCTTTCAATGGGATATCTACAACCCATACAGGCGTGCTGCTCTCCTTTGATAATGGTGTTTCAAATCCTTTTCCATATTTCTTTTCCGCTTCCTCGAATGTTATCACAGGGAATGGCTTTGCATAATCTGGCAGTGTTCTGTGGAAGTATTCCAGCTCTTCCTTATGTTCTTTCTTCAACCTTGATATTGTATATATTATCATATCCTCTGCAAGTGACATCATCTCCTCTCTTGATTTCTCTAGGGCCTCAACATCAATCTGGGTAAATTCATAGAGGTGCCGCCCGGATTTTGATTTTTCCTCTGTTTCAAGCCTTACGTTTGGTGACATGATAAAAATTTTTTTAAGTTCCTGGACAGCTATCTGCTTATGGAATATCATGCTCTGGGTAATCCACATATCGCCGCCGTAAGCATGGATTTTCGGGTCATAAACCGGATGGTTCAGTGGGTCTGTCAATGGAGAAATAATAATCGGTGCAATTTCAATATATCCTGCTTCCCTCAGGAAATCTGTCACATATGACCGTATATAGCTCTGTACTTTTATTGCATGCTGCACACGCTTATCAGAAAGGTGTTGCATTGATCTTGTAATTTCTTCCTTTACATACTCTTCATTTTTGTTTATCGTTTCCATAACATATTAATTAAATCACAATTTATAAACATTTTACATGGTTTTCCGTGTTTAAAACAAATCTTTTATATACTGCTATATCATTTTGCCTTAATGTTAGAGAATATCGATAAAAAGGACATGAAAATAATTGAATATTTGAAGGAACACGGCAGGGATAAAAGTTCTGATATTTCCAACGCACTTCAAATTCCCCGTGCTACTATTTTCGAGAGGATGGAACGCCTGAGGAAGGACGGCTTTATTAAAAAGTATACAGTTGACCTTAATTATGACAAACTCGGGTATTCTGTTATGTCATATATTATGATACAGTATAACCCCAAAGCATCCATAGACCAGAGGACACTGTGTTTAAATTTATCAAAAATGGACAATGTCATATCGGCCTCAATTGTAACCGGTGACTGGGATATAGTGCTGCTTACCGCACAGAAATCAATGAGGGATCTATCAAAATTTGTGCTTGAACAGCTAAGGACAATGGATGGGATAGAGAAAAGTGTAACCATTCCATTATTCGAAAGGGTATTATAAGAAAAATCTATTAAGGGTTAAAGCTGGGATAGCCTAGCCTGGTAAGACGCAGGTCTGGAAAACCTGTGCACGTAAGTGCCCGGGAGTTCAAATCTCCCTCCCAGCGCTTTTTGCATTTTCGCCATTTCCAAGCCTACCAACCGAGTTAATTAAATCATGCAATACTTTTTCAGGGTTTTTCATATAGTCAATAGACCATATACGGTACAGGTTCCATCCCCTGTCTGTAAGGATTTTCTTCCTTATGCGCTCACGCTCCGATGCGGTTTTCATACTATTGTATATTTTTCCATCCGTCTCTATGCCAAGTATGTAATGGTCCTGATCATCCGGGTCTATAATGGCCAGTGGTATATTGTTCCTTGAATAACCTACATTTTTAGCTACTTTGAATCCTTCCTGCTCCAATTTCAATGCAATATCGTTTATAATTGCATCATTATTCTTGAATTCTTCAAGATGCTCATTGTTTCCCTCATTTTTTGCATAAATCATGTACTGCTTCAAAAGGTCAGGGCCTTTGCCAGAATTTGCCGGAACCCTTATATCTTCAGGATCCATGGACGACACAACTATGAATTTTTTCCGTGCCCTTGTTATGGCCACGTTCAGCCGTTTTTCACCCCCAGTCGTATTGATGGGGCCAAAATTCATTGTTATTTTTCCATTTTCATCCCTTCCATAGCCGGTACTGAGTATAATGACATCCTTTTCATCTCCCTGCACATTTTCCAGATTTTTTATGAAAATTGTATCATTATTAAGAAGTTCAGCCAGAACCGGGTCGTGGCGCGAATAGGAATTTAATGTATCCTCCACGGCAACTCTCTGTGATTCGCTGAGTGTAACGACGCCGATGGAATCTGTATTTGAAAGTTCCTCTTTTATTACCCTTACAACCTCATTCGCCTCGGCTTTGTTTGTCTTGCTTTTGCCTCTGGTATACACTCCCTCAACCCGGACAAACTGTATTCCAGACTCCTTTGACTTTCTATAGGAAGAAGGAAATGTCTCAAGCAAATTATCATAGAAATACCTGTTGGAGAAAGCTATCAAACGGTCATCGACGCTTCTGTAATGCCATTTGAGCCATATTTTGGAGAGCCCTATGGCATCGAACTGGTCAAGTATATTATCAAGAACCACATAGTCATCTTCATACTTTGATGGATTAACATACTCAAAAAATGTGGTGGGTGGCAACTGCTGCGTATCCCCGGATATTATTGCCTGTTTTGCCCTTATGAGGGAACCAACAGCATCCGGCGGGGTGAGCTGGGATGCTTCGTCAAATATAAGCAAATCAAAGCTCGCATCATTTTCCAGATAAGCAGCAACATTATCCGGGCTCATCATAATGCATGGCTTCAATCCGGGCAGTATATCTTTTAATTCCGAAAATAAAACTTTTAACGGTTTTTGAAGCCTTTTTTTGGCATTTTCAGTTTTGATCACCATGGCTGACCCCGGATATCTGGAAAGTGCTTCTTTCCTCCGGGCTGATAACTCAACAACAAGGTTTGCACTGTTTATTTCTATTCTCTTCCGATCAAAATCTATAAACATGCCTATGAGCCTTTCGTGTGAAGATGCTCTGAAATTCTTTAATTCGGGATCATTTCTTACATAATAGGTGGCGAATTCATGGTTAAAAATGTACCTGAAGGAATGGAGAATAGAATTCATGTGCACCCTTGTATTTAAAAGTGGGGCAATATCAATTCCGGAAGTTTTTACCCCCTCGTATAGTTCCCTGAATTTAACATACCTGTCAATATCAAAGGAGGAAGCCGCATCAATTGCCTGCCGCATCTGTTCCATGGTGGCTGTGTTTAATCCACTGTAGGACGGGAATATATCCGAGAGGTAATTTATTCCATCTATGAGTGAGCTGTGAATTGATTTTATGTCCTCAATATATTCTGGGTCAACAGGATGGGATATAAGCTCTCTCAGGCCATCCTTCAATGCATTTTCCGGAAATATTGAAATTAATTTTCTGGCATACCTTATTTTTTCTGATACATTGGAAGCGCCAATATCTCTGGACGAAATTTCTTTTTCTACAACGGAGAGTTCATCCTGTTTTGCCTTTATTTTTAATGCAAATGTAATGTCTTCCAATATCTCTTCGTATTGTTTCCTGGACTTGTCCTCTGTATTTTCCATGATTTCATTCAGGAGTTTTTTGTATTCTCCTGAATGTCTTTTCCATCTTGATGAATAGGTTTCCTCCATGTCCTTCCTGATGGAATTCAGGTTCATGTCCAGAAATTGCTTTTTCCTTTTTTTCAGGAATATCCCCATCATGTAATCCAGTTCAGACCTGATTTTTTCCCCGGAATCCAGCAAGGCAGCAGTTTCTTTAATGAAATCCGGGTTCGTATATGCTTCATCCAGGGTTATTCCAGCGTTAAGGACATTTACGAATCTGTATAGCATATTGATATCTTCCATTGACTGTATATCTACCCCAGTTGTGGTGAGTATAGCTGGAGCTATTTCTTCAATTCGATCCAGCGCGTTCTGAATTAACTCCAATCCTCTGTAGTAATGCTCGGGGTCTTCACGGTATCTGTCAAGCCTGAAATTCTCAGGTATCTTGCCATAATTTTCTATGATGTCAAGGTAATCGTTGAATTCGGAAATTTGGAACTCGAGGGAATCAAGTTCTTCACCTGTAAGGTCAAGAAGGCGCCTGTCTATTTTTATATCCAGATTTCCCTTATTTTTGAGCTCTATCTGGCATGCGTCATAGATGGACCGCCCGAGCTTTCCTCTTTTTTCATGTATTGCACGTACATAGGAATTCAGTGTTCCTGAATACCTGTCTGTTGGCACAAGGGTTCTCTGGGCATGTGTGTCATTTTCCACCGAACGGTGAAGTGATTTAATTATTTCGGATTTAGGGGTATTTCCATGAAAATTTAAAATGAAATCCCCCAGGCCAACCTCTTCCAGCCTCCTTTTTACCACTTCAATAGCTGCATTTTTCTCACTAACAAATAATACGCTTTTATTATTTTTCATTGAATCCGCTATGATATTCGCAATGGTCTGGCTCTTGCCTGTTCCAGGAGGGCCGTTAAGAATAAAACTCGAGCCGCTTCTGGCTGCATATATAGCCATAAGCTGGCTTGAATCGGCATCCATAACTGTATTGATATTATAATCTATTTCAGCCGGCATTTTATCGTTAAGTTTCTTAATTACCTCAAAGTCCCCGGCGAGTGCTCTTGTCAGGTCGTTCTTTTTTATTGCGTCGTGGTTTCCTTTAATATCATTATAAATGGTGTTATTTGTGAATGAGACTATACCAAGATAGGAATTCCTCCCAACTGTCCATTTAGAATCCTTTACCGTGAGCCTGAAAGTTTTGATTGCTTCAGACAGGTTAAGGTTATCATCAAAGTTGAAATCAAACTTTATACCGAACTGTTCCAGTTTTTCCCTGAGAACCGGATTAAAAAATATATCGCCTTCCATGGATTCTATTGAATAGTTATTATACATTTTCCTGTTAAGCGTGACAGGGACAAAGAAAAGCTGTGTTTCCACCTCTTTACCATTTTCATCGCTCCATTTGAGGACACCGAATGATATATACAGTACATTTGAACCGTGTTCCTTTAATGACGCATTAGCCTGGTAAAACAAATTACCTAAAGATTTCGATATATCTTCATTCTTCGAAAATATGAGCTCGTCTTTCTTCCTGTTTTCCTCTGCGCCTGAGAGGTGTATTTTCATTTTTTTGTCCTTGTTAACAAGGTCATCAAAGAGGAATAACATTGATGGCGTAGTTATTTTAAGAAATGATTCTGGATTAAAATAAAGCAGCCTGTTGTTTTTTGATGTGTCTATAACATCTTTTTCCCATTTTTTAATACTCTCGTCTATATCTATATCCATTAAAGGTCTTATCTTAATAAAGAAAAGTATATATTAATTTTCGTGTGCTATTGTCAAATCAGTTTTTACTTAAAAAATAGAATATTTTTCCCAGAATATCACGGGGATTTTTATAAAAAAAGACTCACAAAATCAAAATATGTCAGCTTATCTGTTCAGATTTCAGTTTCTAATAGATATTATTAAATTGAACATTCCTCAGGCCTTTGTTATCTGTATAAATGATTCATATTCATATGCGGAGTTTATGTATCTATGGGACTATTGTTTTTAAAGGTGGCTTTAACTTATCTGAGAAACTATAATCCCGATTCAGGCTTCCGGATAATCTATATTGACCTTAGCCGTCTCAATTCCATAGTGGTGCCATACTATAGCTGCTATGAATCCAAGTAGCCACAGGCCTACATTTATGATTATAAACACTCTAATTGAGACATTGCTTGTAAGATACACAAGCAAGGGATATACAATCATAGGTGCAAGCCTTACGGTACCCATAAAAATTCCACGTATCCGTGTTGGCGAGAGTTCTGGCTCCAGGGTAGTTCTTGAAGCCCAGGCAAATTCACTCATCATCATATTAAAAAACAGAAGCGGGTAGAATATCAAAACGTTATTGAGAAGTGGAATAACGAGGAAAATAGCAACAGTTGATATAAACCCAAGCCCGTATGAATATAATGTGTATTTTTTCCTTCCCCTTGTGATAAGCGGTGCAGCAATAAATCCTGCAACAGAGGCACCTAGAAGTGCAACGAATATAATCATGTCGTCCGTAAAAACTCCGGGGAATTCATACGGCCCTATTATATATGCCATAAGCCCGAACGTTGTATACTGTGAGATTGCCATAGCCATAAGCACGGAAAGGGTCAATGTGTAGGATGGTTTTTTAACAGTTTCCCCGGCAGAATCTATATAAAGGCTGGATCTGGTTTTTATTGAATTTTCGACTTTTCCATGGATATTTTCCCATTTGAACGATTCCGGCAAGGATAGCCGGGAAAATATCATTACAATAATCAGAAAAGATGCCGCTAAAAGCAGTACAACCCTATCTGCAAAGGAAGTTACCAGAACCAGGAAAAGCCCTGCAATTATGGCACTTCCAATATTGTCAAAATCAGATATTATTGTTAGCCATTTTGCTCTCTGGGATATTGGGGAATCCTCAGAAACGAGGGAAAGGGAAGGAATTTCTTCTCCACCAACCCCGAATTCAGCAAGCATAAGCCCTATAATAAGAGGGATAAATGTATAGCTTAAAGATATTATTACAATGCCGATGCCATACATAATCATGGTGATTAAAAAAATCTTCTTTCTTCCAATACGATCTGTGAGTATCCCCATTGTAAAGTTTCCGAAGGGCACAAACAATGGGCCTATGAGAAGAACAAGAACCTTATAACTATGTGGAAGAACACCTATGATGGAACCAGCCGCAGCCAGTGGCCCCAATGTAGCGACTATGCCCCAGAAAGTAAGTCCGGATGCGCTTGACATTAACATGAAGCGCTGCTTCGAACTTAGCGTATTATACACCTTTCATTTATAAACTGTTTATTCGTATCCATCTCCCTCCGCCGGTATTGTCCGGATCAGGTTGCACGGGTCGATCCTTATCCTCTCAGCATTTTAGCTCCCCGGTATAACTCTATTTTTAGAAAATATAAATATTTATCCATTGATACTAGGGTAATTATATTCCATTAACTAATTATTTTTTATACCATTTTATAGTATATAGGTTGTGTATGTAATTTTGTGTAAATATAAACCCCCTGTTATCAATGAATTTAATCATTAAATAACAGGGAAGGATACCTCTTTTGATCAGGGAGGTAATAAAATATGGAAAATACACATATAAACATATCGGCTCTTGATAATGTAGATATAGATAAAATACTGAAGCAAACAATAAAAGAGAAAATAGAGAAATTAATGGAAATAGAGTTAAATGCATATTTAGAGGAGAATCCAGGAGTAAAGAATGGAAAATATAAGAGAGACCTAAAAACAAAGTATGGTGAAATAAAACAATTAAATATCCCAAGGGACAGGGATAGCAATTTCCATACACAGGTAATAGAACCATATAACAGGTCTATAGGAATGGAAGATCTTATAGTATCAATGTATTCCAATGGCATATCTACAAGGAGAATAGCAGGTATACTTGAAGATATTTTAGGAAATAAATATTCTAAATCCACAGTATCAAGAATAACAGATTTAACCATGGAAGAGGTTTATAAGTTTATTAACAGGCCACTGGATAAAAGGTATATAGCAGTATTTTTAGATGGTTTATTCTTCTATTTAAGAAGGGGGAATGTAGATAAAGAACCCGTAATATTTGCATTAGGAATTAAAGAAACAGGAGAGTATGAGTTATTAGGATTCTATTTAACAGTTAAAGAATCACATAATGCATATAAGGATGTACTGGAAGACCTCTATAATAGAGGATTAAAGGAGCCATTGTTAATTGTAGCAGATGGAATAAAGAATTTAGATGAAGAAGTAATGGAAATATATCCCGGATCAGAGTTCCAGCTATGTACAATACACTATGCAAGAGGATTAAAATCCAATGTAAGGGAGAAAGATATTGAGGAAATAACTATAGACGCAAATAAGATGTTTAAATGTGATAATAAGGAAGAAGCTATAATAAGATTCAATGATTTTAAATACAAATGGGAGAATAAGTATAGTGCGCCCCACTTACATTTGGACACTTTGAATGATATAGTTAGATTAATGAAATCCTTTATTTTACTATATCTACATAGGCAAACACTATCATCATATTTTTGCAGTATATCCTTGTGATTTTTACTGGGTTGCCAGATATTTTAAGTTCCTAGAATGGTTAACCTGCATATTCTATATATGGCAATAATCATTAATATAGCAGACTCTTAGGATATTGTCATATCTTTATATATTCTCAATGATAACTGTCCTAAATTAAGTGGTGCAGATCACCTTTATAAATACACAGAATTCTGGACACAATCAAACAATTCTCAATTTCAGGTAATCATATACAAATATATGAAATTATGAAGCAATTCCGTTTTAAGGAAAATTCCATTATTACCCTTATTTATACATCGGGCTATAATTACCATGGGATACAGCATAAATATATTATAATATATTTAATAATCCCCAATGGAAAAATACGGGTTGGCAATTGTGGCAATCACTGAAAATGGCCTGGAAATTAGCAGGAAGATTTCAGAGAGTTTTCCGGCAGATATTTTTGCAAGCCAGAGATTCCAGCCTGAAAATAAAGTAAAGATATTTGTTTCATTGAAAGAAACAATAAAGGAGTTATTCACCGGTTATGAAACTATAATATTTATAATGGCACTGGGCGCGGTTGTCCGCCTTATAAGCCCATATATCAAAAATAAATTTGAGGATCCCTGTATAATTGTCATAGATGACGGGGGTAAATTTGTTATTCCGGTTATCGGGGGGCATCATGGTTCAAATGAACTTTCAAAGGGTATTGCAGGAATATTGAATGCTTCAGCGGTGATAACCACTGCTTCCGATGTAAATGGAGTTCCATCACTGGAAATGCTGGCGAAAAAATATTCAATGTCTATAAAAAATACTCAAAATCTCCCTGCGGTTTCCATGGATCTGATAGACGGCCTTCCAGTACAGGTAACAAATAATACAAATATTGTGATACCTGAATTGAATAATTCAGGCAGTGGTAAAAGGATAACAGTTTCCTATGAAATAGAGGATAATAAATATGGAATAATATTGATTCCAAAAGTGCTTGATGTTGGTATCGGCTTTTCCACAGATGCCACGTATACTGATATGAAAAACGCTATAGAATCAGTTTTCAGGAAGTACAGTCTCTATCTTGAAGCAATAAGGTCCATTTCAACCATTACAATTAAAGAAGGGAATACAGACCTTAAAGTGCTTGCTGGAGATTTAAATTGTATGCTCAATTATTATCCACCGGAAAAACTCAATGAAAATTCAGTAACCCGGTCTGCGGCAGTTTACAGGGCAACAGGCGCATACTCTGTTAGCAACGCATCTGCAAGGATATCCTCATCAGGCGGTAAAGAGCTTGTATCAAAGGAAATTATTAATAACACAACAATATCGGTGTTTTTGCATGGGCATTAAGGGATTGATGATAGCTGCACCTTCCAGTGGTACGGGCAAAACTACAGTGTCAATTGGAATCATGAAGGCATTAACCGATATGGGGCTGAAAGTACAGCCATTCAAGGTTGGCCCGGATTATATAGATACAGGATTCCATTACTTTGCTTCAGGAAATGAATCACATAACCTTGACAGTGTCATGGGAAGCAACAATACCGTGAAGGAAATATACTATCATAATTCAGAAGGAAAGGACATATCAATTATTGAAGGAGTCATGGGCCTATTTGATGGAAAGGCAGGCAATTCACTGAAAGGCAGTTCCTTCGAGATATCACGCATTCTGGGAATTCCCATTGTAATGGTAATAGATATTTCAGCTTCAGGAAGAAGTGCAGCCGCAGTGGTAAAAGGGTTCAGGGATTTTGATAAAAGAGCCCTCCTGAAAGGGGTTATCCTCAACAGGGCAGGTTCGGATTACCACTGTAGCATGGTAAAGGAGGCAATTGAAACAACAACCGGGATAAAAGTTCTGGGGTGCATAAAGAGAAATAATGAATTAAAACTCGGTTCCAGATATCTGGGGCTTGTAACCGCTGCTGAAAATCAAATAAACGATGCATATTTAAAAAATTTATCATCCCTTATAAGAAAAAGTATTGACCTGGAACAGATTGTAAAAATTTCATCTACGGCATCTAAACCATCAAAATATAAGCCAGTTATTTATAATCGCCGGGAGAAGGAAAAGTGCACAATAGGAATAGCATACAATAAGGCATTCACATTTTACTATCCAGAAAATATTGAACTGTTGAAAAAATTTGGTGCGAAAATCATATATTTTGATCCAGTAATTGACAGAAAACTACCACATATGGATGGAATTTACATCGGTGGCGGCTATCCTGAATTATATGCAGGTGAACTCTCTGGCAACAGTGCATTGCTTGCCGAAATTAAAGAAAAAATTGATGATGGCATGCCTGTATTTGCTGAATGCGGGGGTTATATGTACCTATCTGAATCCATAAATTATGGCGATGCTGAATATCCAATGGTCGGGGCAATACCTGCAAGAACACATATGGAGGGATTATCACTGGGATACCGGAAAATATATCCTGCAGCACCGGGAGAAATACTGAAAGAAGGTGAGAAAGCAATGGGGCACGAATTTCATTATTCACGTATAGTTTTCAATAAAAGCCATAGTGAAGCATATAAATTTGAGAATGGGAAATCAGAGGGCTACTCCTCTAAAAACATACTTTCAGGATATGCACATTTATATTTCCCTTCCAACCAGAACGTTCCGAAAAGATTTGTAAAGCAGTGCGTGGAATATAAAAATAAAACCGTGGAATAATATATTAAAAAAACATATGGAAGCATGGATAAAAATTTTATTTTGCCGGAAGAAAAGACACTGGTAAACCTTTCAAGCGATATATTCGGGCATTTTGGATTGCGTACAGAATCGGAGGGCATTGGCCTGAATTATAAAAATAAAAAACTCTGTTTCATATTGCTGGATGGCCTTGGGTGGAATATATACAGGCAAACAGGCATTGAGTTTAAAAATGAGATTAAAGGCACATCAGTTTTTCCTTCAACCACATCAAATGCATTGTCATCATTTTTTCTGAATAAATTTCCAGGGCAACACGGGATTATAGGATATCAGCTGTATATCAAACAGCTGGGCTCTATAGTGAATATACTGGGCTATACTTCATCCGCTGCATATATGCGGGATTCAATGGAAAAGGCATATCCAATGAGCAGCATATTTAATTTTGAGTCTAAGGTAACATCATTAAATCGTGCAGGCTATTCTACCGTTAATATTATTCCGGGGTTTATTAACAAAACATCATTCTCAAATATTTTATATGGAGACAATACAACCGACACATATGCAAATATGGTGCACAGCTTCTATGTCCTTGAAGAAAATTTAAAGCAGGGAAGGGATTTCATTTCCTATTATGCAGCTGATGTTGACCAGATAGCACACAAACTTGGTCCGAACAATCCATATACCATTGAAAACGCGAGGTATATACTTCAGCAGCTTTCTATGATCATGAAAAAATATCCTGAATATGATTATGTTATAACAGCTGACCATGGCCATGTTGAGGTTGGAAATACAATAAATCTCGGCAATGATTCCGGGCTCAGGGACATCTCGATACTCCCACCATATGGAGATTCACGTGCATTATTCCTGGAAAACAGGAAGGATATTAAAGACTATCTGGAAGAGCATTATACCAACCTGGAATTAGTGGAAAAGGGAAGCCAGAATTACTACCAGCTTCTTGGAAAAGTGGATGCAAATACACTGAGCAACCTTCCGGGGGTAATTGGGATTGCTAAAAACAATGACATATACCATTTTCCCCTCAATCAGAGAAAATATACGATGAAGGGTGCACATAGTGGCCTTTTGAAGGAGGAAATGGAGATTCCTGTACTCGTCGTATAAAGTCTTAATATTGAATTTATTTATCAAATTTTTTAATATTGAATACGGATTTGTATTGTTTCGTTTTAAAAAATGTTTATTTATAAATTTTATATATGCAAACATATGTCTGAAATTAAAATGTCTAAGAGATCAATAAATATCACCATTGCATTAATGGCTTTTTCCGGCCTGCTTATCATCTATGTAGAGACTATGATTGTCCCTGCAATTCCTGTATTTATAACATTTTTCCACTCTACCTACAGCAACGTTTCGTGGATACTTACTGCTTATATTATTACAGGTACCGTATCCGCTGCTATTTTCGGGAAGGTGGCTGATATAGTGGGAAAGAAAAAAGTTTTCCTGCTTCTAGGAATAATATATACAATTGCCATATCATTCGGCGGGTTTGCACATACGCTGGATGAGCTCATAGCTGTAAGGGCTGTTCAGGGGATCGGCTTTGGAATGATTCCAATAGCCTTTGCCATAATAAATGACGTTGTTCCAAGGGAAAAACTTGCACTTGCACAGGGAATAATGAGTGCAACTTTTGCAATAGGGTCAGGCATAGGGCTGGTTCTCGGGTCATACATAACAGAAACCCTTGGATGGCAGTGGGATTTCCATACAGCAATACCTGTAGCAATAATTCTCTTAATATTAACGTACATATTCATACGGGAAAACACTGTAACAGGCAAGCAGAAAATCGACTTTGCCGGTGTTTCAATGCTGGGTGCAGGGCTTGTGTTGCTTATATTCGGATTGTCCGAAGGTGAACATTATGGATGGTACTCACATCTTATAATTGGAATGTTTATCCTGGCATTCATCCTCTTCGCGGCATTTACATATTTTGAAAGCCATTACAAATATGCTTTTATAAACATGAAGCTATTGAAGAAAAGGAACATATTTCTTTCCAATATTGTTGGATTATTTGCAATGGCTGCCATGTATTTCCTTTTCTTTACCGTTCCTACGCTTCTGCAGGACCCTTCTCCTATTGGGTTCGGGAAAACCGTGTTCTATTCCGGGCTTATACTGTTCCCGGCAACTATAATGAACATGATCTTTGCTCCGGTTGCTGCCAAAATTATAAAGCACAGAGGCCCCAGGCTATCCATCATTATAGGCCTTTCAGTTGATATTATAGGATTCGGATTGCTGTACTTATACCGGGCAACCATACCGGAAATTCTGCTGGACACCATGTTCGTTGGCGCAGGGATTTCTTTAATGCTGGTAGGAATTATAAACGTACTTTTAACATCCACGCCAAGGGCAAATGCCGGAGAAGCTACAGGAATGAATACGGTATTCAGGGATATTGGGATGTCCATTGCCCCGGCAGTGGGAGGGGCGCTTGAAACAATGTATACAATAAAGGTAACTGTTGGTGTACAGATAATAAATGGTATACCAACGAAAATCCAGCAGGCTTTCCCTGATAGTACGGCTTATAACTATATATATCTAATTGGTGTAGTATTCGTTATCCTCGGATTTATATTTACTGCTTTTATGAAGAAAACTAAAATAGAAAGTTAATTTTCGCCTATAAAGTTTTAAATATAGATGTATCTTAAGCCTCTATGGTTGAAGTGGATCAATTAAAGAGAAATTCACTTGGAGGTTTCAGATTAGTGTGGCAGGCGATGGGTACTCTCTCTGTTGCAGCAGATGCTGCATATTTATTAACTGGAGTAGTAGAATATGCACTGGGGGCCACTCCACTTGCACTGTTGCTTGGCGTTTTTGCATACCTCTTTATTATGAATACCGGTTATCAATTTTCCAAGCATGTGAATTCAGCCGGGTCGTACTATACATTTGCCGGGAAAGGTCTGGGAGGGATAGCCGGAACATTTCAGGCGTGGAATATGGCTTTTTACGGGTTAATTGGATATGGCAGCTTCGGATTTCTGGGGCTTGCAGCTTTTATAACCCTGCTCGACCCTGCTTATAAAGGCATTGTTTTCTGGCTTCCTGTTGCCTTTTTTGCTGCCCTTATATCATTTATTTTCACCCATCGCGGCATGAAGGTATCCACGGATTACCAGATAACAGGAGGCGTGATAGAAGTTGCAGTTCTTCTTATTGGCTCTGCTCTTATAATAATTCATGCAGGAAACCTGAATACTCTGGCTGTCTTTACAACAAAGTATGTTTCAGGTGCATCTCAGCTTCTTTTTGCCATGATTTACTCCATGATTCTTTATTTCGGCACCACTGTTTCTATAACTGCAATGGGAGAAGAGGCAGTATCGCCACAGAAGACAATTAAAAAGGCCCTTATAGGAACAGTAATACTCTCAGGAATAACACTTATCATCGTATCATATGCATTTACAATCGGATGGGGACCATCTGCTATGGCATCATTTGCAACCAGCCCTGACCCCGGTATCATTCTCTTCAGGAAACTCAACCCTGTAATATACATCCTGCTGATTCTGGTTACTGTGAACAGTTTTATGGGATATAATATATCTGTAAGCAATGCGGATTCCAGAATTTTTTACAGTTTTGCAAGGGATGGAATTCTCTTTCTCCCTGAAAGTATAGGGAGGATTCATAAAAAATACAAAACTCCATCAAATGCCGCACTTGCAATATTTGCATTTTCTCTTGTAATTGCAATAATCTTTGGTGTACTATTCGGGCCTGTGAAGGGTGGACTTATGATGCTGCTTATCAATGCCTATGCAGCTTATGTGGAGCACATTATAGCTTCAATATCACTGCCTGTAATGATGAGGCGCATACACAAATTTAAGGTGATTGAGCATTTAATTATTCCTGTTATTGGTATTGTAATTCTCGTTATAATAATGGCAGGCACAGTAATATCGCCAGGTAAATACCCGGAGAATCTTGCCGTTTATATTGGAATTTCATGGATTCCCATTGCCGGGATTTTAACCTTTATTGAGTACAAAATACATCCAGATAAGGTAAGAAATGCAGCTAAAATGTCCATAGAGGAGGAGGCACTGGAACCAAAATAATTGTGACATTATTGCTATGAGGCTAAATACAGGAAATTAATATTAACATCATGTATTAATTTTTTAGATTGTGAATTTCTTATTTTTCTAAAATATATAATGTTATTAATGTTGATAATTCAGGTTTTTGTTCCCCTTGCAATGTATGTATTTCCAGATTTATTGTAGCTTATTGCAAATATTACAATGACAATCGCAGAGAATACGCCAAATATAGCTATGAGAGACCATGTTGCCAGCCCGTTATAATGGAATGTATACATTATATATGTTCCCATGGATGGCCCGAATGCCCGCCCTATGGAATTTACCATTGAGTTAAATCCCATATACCTTCCTGTTTTTCCAGGAGGAGACATTTTTGATATAACAGTATTAATTGTAGGTGTAGTCAGGTTTTCTCCCATTGTTATAATAACCATATCAAACATTAACCCGTATAAATTGGTTGAAAATGCTATTATAAAGTATCCAAGGGCATAAAAAAGTGCCCCGGCTATGAAGGTAATGAGATCCCCGAAACGGGCAAATAGCTGAATTAAGGGATACTGGCCGATAACCACAACCAATCCGTTAATCGCGTAAATATAGCCAAGGTCTGCAACGTTAATTTTTATTGCAATCTCGCTGTACAATGGAAGTGAGACCGAAAACTGTGAGGAAAGCAGTATTATGAAGAAAGTTGCAATACTGAAAATAAACAGGTATTTATCATACACAAGAAACGGGTTTCTCGTTCCTTTTCCTGTTTTAAGCACATTCTGTTTCTTTACAAAAAGAATTATTATAGTCTGCAGGATGCTTGCCACAACTAAAGCATAAAATATGTAAATAATGCCTGTAGAATAAATAAAAGAACCCATCAACGGCCCGACAGCCCATCCCACATTGGACAGTATCCTGTATATTGAATAACCGCCTTCCCTGCTTTCCGGGTTAGTTACATCTGCAATAAGGGCACTGGCCGAAGGGTAAACAAGAGACCCTGAAAATGATGAGAATATAAATAATATAATGGTTAAAGTATAGATGTGGAACAGAAATGTTAGGGCAATGGAAAGGTAAATAAAAATACCGGAAATGCTTCCAAGCATAAGTGTAAATTTTCTGCCCTTCAGATCTGCCAGATACCCTCCCAGGATACTGAATACCATTGACATCAGTGAAAGAAGTGTAAATATGATTCCCACAATGTAAACAGCTAGATGGATATACAGGCTCAGGAAGATGGCCATAAAAGGCCATGAAGCACCCATGCCCAGGGATCGCATCATAGAAGAAAGGCTTACTATGACTACCTGCCTGTTGCGTATATCTGATGAAAATGAAACCATTCCGTGACATTACTAAATATTATAATAATATTATTCCAGGCACGTTAAGGCAATCATGGACTATAGTATAATATGCGGTGAACTACCTCATGGCAAATCATAGAGGCTTCCTGGTATAAGGTTAAACAGAATGTGGAAAACAAGTCCAGCAGCTATAAGGCTTTATCAGGAAATAAAAGGCAGGGTGTAAGGTTAGATTATAAATTATTTCATTAAATGATAGAACTTTTCAAACAATAACCTCACAACATTGTCCATAATAAAACGTTTCGCCTCAACATTTCACCGAGGCCGGAGTTTATATTATGAATAATACTATTGCCGACATATGTCTGGCAGTTACGGGGAAAATATTATATTATGTTTTTCCATACTTTCAAATGCGCGATACTGATAGCCTGCATTCAGGTTCTATATCCAATGATAAAAAATTAAAGAAAGTGCTTACTTCATGGGATTTATATTTCTTAAGCCTTGGCGCTATAATTGGATCAGGATGGCTCTTTGCCGAATCAGCAGCTGCTGGCACAGCTGGCCCTGCTGCTATACTGTCCTGGATAATAGGGGGTGCTATAGTCCTGGTTCTGGTACTTGTATATGCCGAAATAGGTGCAATGATACCCAGAAGTGGATTTATAACAAGATACGGGCATTATTCCCATGGAGGCATTGCAGGGCTTTTTTTTGGATGGGGATATTTTGCGGCAAGGGTTGCAGCACCCGCCCTGGAAGCTGAAGCCGCTATAACATATGCCGGATCATATATAACAAAACCAGCACTCATATACTACGCAAAAAATCCACTTGACCCCTCGTCAAGTGTTACCCTATTATCAGGCTACGGCATTCTTATTGCAGCTGCACTGATAGCGGGTTTTTATTTTCTGAACTATTTTGGCGTAAAGTTAATGGGGAAGACAAACCAGGGCATCACCTGGTGGAAACTCATCATTCCATCAATTACCATAATACTGATGGTTTTCCTGTTATTCCATGCAGGGAACTTTAACAATCCTGCATTAGGTGGATTTCTTCCACATAACAATATTTCATTAGTGTTTGAAGCCATATCAACTGATGGGATAGTCTTTTCATATTTAGGATTCAGGCATACATTGAATTTTGCAGGGGAGGCAAAAAATCCACAGAGGGACATACCGAGGGCATTAATTTATGCTATGCTGACATCTATAGTAGTTTATGTGCTGCTACAGTTTGCCTTCATTTCCGCCATCAACCCATCACTGTTAACTGCATCAGGTGGGTGGCTGGGGCTTTCGTCAGCTTCTGCCGGAACATACGCAAAAAGCATTGATAGCGCTCCTTTTGCATTCCTGGCAAAATCCTCCAGCCTAGCCATTCTGGCTGTGTTAACATACCTTCTCTATGCAGATGCATATATATCACCTGCCGGAACACTTAATATTGCAGCAGGGACCGCTACCCGATCTCTGTATGGCCTGGCAGAAATTGGATATTTTCCCCGTACGTTTGGAAAGGTAAGCAAAAGGACAGGGGTTCCAGTATTTTCATTATTAATAAGCCTTGTTCTGGGTTTAATTTTCCTGGTGCCATTGCCAAGCTGGTATGTGGTTGTTGGCCTTGTTTCCGGTGTGGCAGGCTTTACTTATATACTGGGTGGTTCAACATTAATGGTACTGAGGCGAGAGGCATCTGATCTGAAGAGGCCATTTAAACTGCCATACGCACGTATCCTCTCACCTGTTGCTTTTATAGGTGCTTCCCTGATAGTCTACTGGACCGGGTGGCCAACCGTTGCGTATATCGCTATAATATTATTTGCCGGCTTCGCTGTTTATCTGGTATTCCTTGCATTTCATCATGTTGACAATATATTCACAAAGGAAAATATACAAGGCGGATACTGGGTGCCACTTTTAATAATTGCATTAACTATTCTCTCATACCTTGGTGAATCCAACTTTGGAGGAATAAATCTGTTTCCATTTCCATATGATTTCCTTGTAGTAATGGTGGTATCCCTGATATTTTACTTCCTTTCTGTAAAATCAGGATTCAGGACATCTGAAATTACCGATATGATCGAATCTGGAGAACAGTATATTGATGAATACGCTGAATAGAAATGTAATTTTCAGAAAGCCTTAAATTAATAATAAAATACGGGATTCATGGAAAGAATTTCTGAAGGCAGAACCCTGAAAAAGGGGGCGGCTGGATTTTACTCGTTGCTCGGGCAATCCATCGCTATGATTTCTCCGCTCGGTGCAGTGGCAGCCACAATGACAGGTGCAGCCGAATTCGCGAAGGGTTCATTGCCACTTGCTTATATAATTTCTATTTTTGGTGTTTTAATATGGATTAATACACCCTACCAGTTCTCAAAAAAGATAAACGGCGCAGGCGGGTTTTATACATTTAACTCCCAGGGTGCAAGCCCAACTTATGGTTTAATAATAGGTTATATGATGTGGTTCAGTTATTTTATGGTCATAACAAACGCCATACTATTTACATCCGGGGTGTTTATACCCGGAACCATATCCTACTTCCTGCATTTTAACATAGGGTCATATACCTGGATTCCAATTATGACAGCATTTATAGTAATATTGACTGTAATTGCCTATCTTGGAATAAAGCCATCACTGGCATATAGCTTTACAGCATCCGTTATAGAAATAGCCCTGCTTGTTATTACATCGGTGGTTATAATTGTAGCACTGGGTTCAAAAAACACATATGTACCATTTACCGCGGGGCCTGCAGATGGCTTTGCCGCAGTAGCAGTGGGAATGGTGCTTGCAATATTTTCCATGTCAGGCTCATCTGCAGTCGTAACACTGGGCGAAGAGGCACAGCAGCCAAGGAAAAATATCAAAAAGGCATTGCTGATCAGTTTCATTATTACCGGGGTTGTATTTGTTCTTACTTCATATGCGCTTACCGTTGGATGGGGTGTATCGAAGATGTCCACCTTCTTTACATCCAGCGTACCCGGGCTCATCGTGTCAGATAAATATCTGGGGCTGCCATTTACCATAGTGCTCTTCGTATTTATCATAAATAGTTTATTTGCCGGTTCCCTTGCACCATTAAACACAAGTTCAAGGATGATATTTTCCATGAGCCGGGACGGCCTTGGCCCTTCCATGTTTTCTAAAGTGCATCCTGTACACAAAACTCCATATATAGCAATAATAACAATGGCCGGGGTAGCCTATGTAGTGTCTCTGGCAGCGGGATTGCTTATTGGCCCGGAAGACGGTTTCCTTTATCTTGTTACCGCATCATCTGCAGCACTTTTCGTAGGCCATATACTGAGCAATTTCGGCCTTGGCGTGACCTATAAAAAATTAAAGGAATTTAAAATACTAACACATGCTGTGATTCCGGCTATTGCAACGGTAATACTTGCAATTGCAATGTTTTACAGCTTCGTGCCACCTGCATACCCTGTTGACTATTCCATAATAACTGCGGTGGTATTCATAATTATTTCAGCAATAGCCATAGTCATCTACGCAATTAAACATCCGGAAGCAATAAAGAGAGCAGGGTCTACAGATATGGAAGTACAGAATGATATATACAGGGAAAAATAAACTCATATAATATTTACTTTTTATTATTTAACTCACTGAACAGGTCCTTAGAAAATATTTTATCAGCAATACCGCCACCAACTGAATTCAAATCGGACATTATTGATTTTCCTATGCGGGGCAGGTACAGTTCACCCTTTACAAGATACATATTTATCGTGGACAGTTCGATCATAAGTGAATCCACCAGTTTGTGCCTCCCGGGATTTGGAATAATAGTATTCCTGTACAGTGACATATAGAATTTCATGGCAATAATGTTAAAAAGTACATATCCATCCAGTTCCATTTTACCTGATATCATCTTTCTGTCTGAATCCAGGCGGTATTTAGAACTTGATATGGATGAATACATGAATCTTTTAATATTAATTGCCTGGTACACCAATCCCTGGTCTATATCCATATTGGACAGTGCAACCATAATAGAGCTGTTGCCGGATACTTTGATGGACTCACTTTCCCCGTGATATGCATCATCCATGATAAAATAATGAAGGTTGCCCATGCTGATTCTGTAATAATAAATTGACCTGTTCAAAAGCGAATTAAAAGACCTTCTTAGCATTGTTTTCCCTGACGGGTCTACCTTATCCAGAAATTTTTTTGTTTCATCCGGCGAAAGTTCCACAATAAAAAATTTATTTTCCCGTATTAAAAGGTTAATGTCCTTTTTAGTAGAATGTAAGGAGTCCAGTATAAGAACCCCGTCATATTTTGCGGCTTCTTCAGTCCTTGAAATAAATCTGGAAAGCATATACTCGGACCCAGTAAAATATTCCACATTCAGTATCCGCATCTGGGCAGGCTCAAAAACTATGTCCAGTGTGATGTTATCACGTGCATATCTGCTTTTTCCATTAAATGCGTATACAGGTATTACTATTTCAACGTGCATTATTAATGAACTATCGTCATATTCCTCAAGATTCTCAAATGCAAGTTTGTTATATGCCAGATACCTTAGCATTGAGGTAATATTTTTTGGTTCAAGTTTCAATTTTGGCCAGTAATGGTAGAGTATGGTTTTTCTGTAGTATCCCTTTACATATTCAAGTGGAATGCGCCCTACTATTGTTATCAAGGCAGATGTAATAATTTCTTTCCAGTATTTATCGTAATTTTCCGATATTTTTTTAATTAAGTTATAGTTCATTGAAACCAGAAATGCCACATCACCGTACTGGTATGACCTGTCGGGGAGGTTCACCTTTCTTATGATCTCATTATTTCCATTTACTTTACCGATATACTTGCTTATTTTTATCTCTTTTTTATTTTCCCTGTCCCAGAGGTTAACTGTACTGTAAGCGTAATTCTGGCCCTTGATTTTTTTAATTTCCAGATGCTCTGTGGCCATAAACTAATATATAGAATACACTAATAAATATTATTGAAAAAAACAATAGAAATATTGCCGGGGAACATAGTTAACTAAGAGGAAATCAATTAGATAATGGTAAGTATAGCATTAAAAATGATACTGGTGGGAGTTCCGGAATAATTGCATAGAGCTAACAACATTTATGTGTTCTGTTTGACCGGTCAGGTAATAAATAATATGGGGGTTCTCAAAATCCTTTATTTTACAAATCATTCTACCAGAAAGAAAGCCACTGAGTTTAAGATGTGGATGGATTTCTGGAAATAAAGAAATAAATGGAAATAATTTATATATTAAATTGATATAATAAAATTAATAGAAGGAAGTATGATAGAAGAAAAGAGAAACAAAATTAAAAATTCATTAAGAATAACAAGAGAAAGAAGAAAAACACAGGATGTAATAATACTTAAACTAAAAATAGACAATGATAAATTAAATAATAATACTATAAAGGCATTAAACACAATCTTTTTAGAAGCTAAATGGCTATATAATTATGTTATAAACAAAGAATTCAACAATGATATTTTTAATATAGACCCTAAAATAAAGAATGTAAATGTATATGTAAAAGACCATTATGAAAAGAGAAAAATAAATTATTTATCATCACAGATGAAGGAGGAAATTATTAACAGGGCAATAGACAATATAAGAGGATTACATAAATTAAAAGAAAAGGGACTTAAGATAGGAAAATTGAAATTTAAATCATTTATAACATCAATACCATTGAATCAATATACTATAACATATAAAATAATAAATAATAATTATATTAAAATACAGAATATAAAGCAGTTGTTAAAAGTAAATGGCCTGGATAACTTAGAATGCTATTATGAACCGGCAAGTGCATTGCTAATCAATAAAAACAGTAATTACTATATTTACATAACAGCATACAGAAATAAATACATTTTAGAAAAACCTGTCAATAATCAAAAAATAATATCATTTGACTTAGGAATAAAGAACCAGTTGACATGCTCTAATGGATCAATATTAAACTATAATATACCAAAATCCAAAAAAGAAATAAGATTGCAGAGGTCATTATCAAGAAAAGCTAAATATGCAGAAGGTTCAAAGAATAAACTCAGTAAAAAACAATCTAAGAATTATTATAAAACTAAAAATAAATTAAACAGAGAACAGAATAAGACAACGAACAAAAGAAAAGACACTATTAACAAAATAACCCATTATTTAACATCCAATTATGATATAGTAATAACACAGAACGACAATATAAGAGGATGGAAGCATCACTATGGCAGGAAAATAGAATCTACAGGCATAGGTGGAATAATAGATGCACTTAAACATAAGGCATCAACACTTATATTACTGGATAAATTTATTCCTACCACAAAGGAATGTTCTAATTGCCATAATAAATATAATATAAAATTAGATGAAAGGATATATCAATGTACTAATTGTGGTTTTATTATAGATAGGGATTATAATTCTGCATTGAATATGATTTATTATGGAATAATAAAATTAAATGAATTATTAAAAATTAAAAATAAAAAATTAAATAATTATTTTAAGAAATATAATATAAATTTAAATGTACCTATGGAGTGTAGGGAACTAACGCCTGTGGAGATTATTGCCTCTGGCTTTGAAGGGCTTAATATAAGCCCCTATGTGAAGTTAAGCATGGTCAATGAAGCAGGAAGCCTATATGCTTTAGCATGAGGTAGCTCACAATGGGGCATTTGCTGCAGGCGGGGGTATTGAAATATTTGGATGGGCTATACTTGACCAGTACATAGGCTATAAAATTCCGTTCATAATAGCAGGGATAATAACACTGGCTACATTTATTCTGGTTGAAATTTCCTTCAGAGATGTAAGGAACATAAAGACAGATAGGGCAGCACTGAAAAATGGGTTGAAGCATGTGCTCACATCTAAAGTTATAATATTTATAGCATTAATCGGAATCGGTGCCAGAATATCAGAAACAATAATAGGGCAGTTTTTTGTATATTACCTTGAAACAATACGGTTCAGTCCATCATCAGCAGGCCTGGCGTCATCAATATATTTGCTCGTAGGGTTTTTAGGCGGCATACTTGGCGGATATCATTTTTCCAGGACACGATATAAAATAACAATGTTTGTCATAATTAATTTAATGCTGTCTTTTCTTCTTATATCACTGGGATTCGTCCACAATTACATAATTATTGTATTCTTCACTATTACCCTTGGAATGCTCACTATATATGGCTTTTCTGTAATGTATACTTTTATCAGGTATATTTCAAGGAGAGACCTGGTATCCTTATCTTTATCCTTTAACAACTCCATACAGCTGGCAATTGCTGCCATAGCTCCCATTATTTTCACGGGTATTGCATACAGCTATAGTTATCGTGCATCATGGATCGTTACAGGCATTATTCCCCTTGTTACCCTTCCATTGATTCTGTTTATCAAAAATGACCTTAAAAATGCAATACCGGAATTTAATTGACCAAACTATTGCCATAATTCTTTTT
The DNA here is from genome assembly GCF_002078355.1 of Ferroplasma acidiphilum. NCBI lineage: Archaea > Methanobacteriati > Thermoplasmatota > Thermoplasmata > Thermoplasmatales > Ferroplasmaceae > Ferroplasma > Ferroplasma acidiphilum. Next base: position 776,967 of record NZ_CP015363.1, read on the forward strand.
CAAAATTATATAAATCAAACACTTTTGCTCATATTTACAATTTCTTTCCACGAAGAATCGTAATAATTTTCCCCTGTTTCCTCATACCCCAGCGAATTGTAATAACTTTTAAGGCTTTTAACCGCTTCAATATCTATTCTTTTAATATGAAGAGCTCTGGCAACATTATTTTCGATGACTTTTAGCAAATCATATCCTGAACCAGAACTCCCGGCACTGGCAAAATTCCTTGCAAGCATTTCTACCACTATTCTCTTTGGATGATATATATTTGGCACCAGCCGGAACATAACAACTCCACTGAGTTTGCCATCGGGAGATTCATGGACGATGACAATGTTATTGTCTTCCCTGCTCCAGTCATAAAAATAAGATATTTTGTAATCACGCATTTTTCGATCTTCAGAGATAAATTCTTTCCCTGTATCGGATGCCTTTATTAATCTGAAACCATGTGGCAACTGCACAGTTATTGAATGGCCTATAACTACGTCTGGCATTGTTCCACCCTATAATAAAATATGAAATAGCTATTTATAAGCCTTTTGTATCAGTTATATTCAATTTGAATAGAAAGGAGATGACTTCAACTTAAAACAGTCATGTTTAAAAATTAAGAAAAGTTTGAAAATTTCGAATTATTCTATTTTTGTGTAAAAACTTATAATAAATGATTTGTATTGTAAAGGTATGGCAGGAGAATACATATTATCTATAGATGCAGGAACTACAAATTGCAAAGCCGTTATTTTTGATAGAAGTGGTGAAATAACTGGCAAATCATCCATACGCATGGTATCATATTATCCCAGGGAGGGCTGGGTAGAACAGAATCCCTATTTTATTATTTCTGCAGTGAAAAAAGTTATATCACAGGCAATAAAAATAGCTGGTATTGATCCGGGAGATATTGAATCGGCAGGAATTACAAACCAGAGAGAAACTACTGTTATCTGGAACAGGAAAACTGGTGTTCCGATTTACAATGCAATTGTATGGCAGGACAGGCGTACTGAAAATGTTATGAGAAAAATGGAAAATTATATAACAGTTATAGAGGAAAAAACCGGGCTCAGGCCAGACCCATATTTCAGTGCTGGAAAAATACAATGGATCCTGGATAATGTGGAAGGTGCGAGGGAAAAAGCATCGAAGGGAGAATTAGCATTCGGCACCGTAGATTCATGGCTCTTATTCAATATGGCTGGGTCAGGGCCTCACTCTACCGATTATACCAATGCATCAAGGACAATGCTATACAATATCCGTAAACTGGAGTGGGATAATGAAATGCTGGAACTATTTAATATTCCGGATTCCTTGCTCCCTGAAGTTGAGCCATCGCTCAATGATTTTGGATCAATTTCTATTTCTCCAGGAAAGGAAATACCTGTATACGCGATTATAGGAGACCAGCAGTCTGCCCTGTTTGGCCATGCTGCCATATCAAAAGGCATGGCAAAAAACACATACGGTACAGGTTCATTTATGCTGGCGAACACAGGAAATAACATCCCGGCAACCGGTTCCCTGATCGGGACTATAGCATACGGGTTAGAATATAAAAAAGTCAGTTACGCTGTTGAAGGAAGCATTTTCAGTGCGGGTTCTTCTATTGACTGGATGAAGAATATTCTTAATGTGAAATCTTACGATAAACTGGAAGAAATGGCATTGAAGGCGCACAGTTCCAATGCATACCTTGTCCCTGCCTTTACAGGGCTTGGCTCTCCATACTGGGATCCTACGGCCAGGGGAACTATTGTTGGATTGACCCATTCCACCGGCAGGAATGAGATGGCACGGATGGCATACGAATCAGTAGCTTACCAGACAGAGGACGTTTTGCAGGAAGTTAAAAAAGTAACACCGGTGAAGGAATTAAAGGTGGATGGGGGATTGACCCGCAGCCAATTTCTTATGCAACTCCAGTCAAATCTTTCCGGCTTAAATATTATAAAAACTAATACCACTGAAATTACAGCCACAGGTTCTGCATATATAGCAGGGCTTGCATCAGGTTTCTGGAAGCTGGACCAGCTGGGTGCCATGTCATCGACTGAAAGAAAGTTTTCTCCTGATAATAGTTCTGGAGGTGCACACTCAGGATATTTTGGCTGGAAACAGGCAGTAGCTATATCCTTTGGATGGGAAAACTAGCCTTATACCATACGGTTAACAAATATTTTTATAAAAGCCTGTTATAGGAAGGAATGGAAGAAGCTGAAAGTATTTTAAAAAGAGATATAGGTTTCTCGGTCAAATATATAGATAGGTCTAAAAATCCTGCAAAAGATTTTTATGGATATTGCAACGGGAAATGGCTTGAAGAGACAACTATACCCGAAGATAGATCAAGATATGGGGCTTTCGACATGCTTTACGAAAAAAATATGTACATACTGAGAAGCATACTTGAAGATCTTCAAAAGAATTCCCACAATAACATGGAAAAACAGCTTGGCGATTTTTACGCATCCGCTATGGATACAGAGAGGTTAGAAAAATTAAAATTCAGCCCGATAAAGGGCGAGATGGATAATATTAATAATGCTACAAAGGAAAAACTTCCCGAACTCTTCGCTGAATTAACCATGAAAAGCGTCCAGATTCCCTTCGATATAGGAAGTGCAGAGGATGCAAAAAATGCAGAAATATATTCACTATATATTGGCCAGGGCGGGCTATCTCTTCCCGATCGGGATTATTATTTAAACGAACAGATGAAACCAATCCTGGATGCATATAAAAAGCATATAGCCAGGATGTTTACCTTATATGGCTATACTCAGAATGATGCAGAAAATACGGCAGAGAGAGTTGTTTCACTGGAAACAGAACTGGCTAAGTTTAGCAGGAGCAAAACTGATTTAAGGGATGTAGAAAGGGCATACAACAAATATAGTATGGAGGAACTTTTCCAGAAATTCCCAGAACTAGGCTTTGACCGGTATTTTAAAATAATCGGTTCAGGCAATATGAATTATGCCATAATGGATGCACCGGAGTTCTTTGAACAAGCAGGTGCATTGTTGAAAAATACAGCAATTGAAAATATTGTTTCCTATCTAAAGTGGAAGGTATTAGCCGGCAGCGCAATGTTTCTGCATAAGGAAGCAGTTGATGAGAACTTCAACTTTTTCAAGAAAACACTGCTAGGGCAGGAAAAGATAGCTCCAAGGTGGAGAACGGTAGTCAATGTAGTAGATGCCTCTATTGGTGACTCTCTGGGGCAGGTTTATGTTGATAAGCATTTCGGAAAGGAAGCTGTTGAAAAAATAACCGTACTGGTCAATGATATAAAAGCCATTTTTAAAGAAAGGCTGGAAAACAATCCCTGGATGAGTAAGGAAACAAGGGAAAAAGCTTTGCTAAAATTCTCCAAATTCAATGCCAAAATAGGATATACTGAAAAATTCAAGGATTATTCTTCCATTGAAATTAATCCAGATGACTATATAGGCAATGTTGAACGTGCAGCATCATTCGAACTGAACAGGCAGCTCAAAAGAATTGGAACCAAGGTGGATAAAACAGAGTGGTACATGACCCCTCCCACGGTTAACGCATATTTCAATTCCATGGGCAATGAAATAGTATTCCCTGCAGGAATAATGCAGCCGCCATTTTTTGACCCTGAAATGGATGATGCGGTAAACTATGGTGGAATCGGTGGTGTAATATCACATGAAATAACACATGGATACGATGATCAGGGAAGCCATTTCGATGAAAATGGAAATATGGTGAACTGGTGGACAGACGAGGATAAGAAGCGTTTCGATGAGATGGCTGAAAAAGTAGTCAAACTTTATTCCTCCGTGGAAATCCTCCCGGGCCTGAACGTGAATGGGAAATTAACCCTGGGTGAAAACATTGCTGACCTTGGGGCCGTTTTGATAGCCTATGAGGCACTGCAGAAAAGGCTTAAGGCTGAACCGGCTAAGAACATAAAAATAGATGGTTTAACACCTGAGCAGAGATTTTTCATATCATGGGGGCAGGTCTGGAGGACTAAAATTAGGGATAACGAAGCAAGAAGGCTTGCGACCATAGACCCGCATTCACCAGGCTCTGTAAGGTCTGAACTTCCACCATGGAACCATCCGGATTTCTGCAAAACTTTCGGGTTGCCATCCTCTACAAAGGAAAAAATATTAATGTGGTGAATATATCATTATTTACCAGTTTACAATATATAAAGCTGGCGTTCTATAATTTTATCAGAATGAAATAAATTTTTATCATGTTACCATTGCAACACTTATTATCTAATGCAATTGTAATTTATAGCTATATAGTATATATAACAAATTTACCGTGAATTAATACTAATATTGGCAATTCCAAAATCATCCCTCAATACTATTCCCTGGCTAAATGCATCCTTTATAAATTTGTTATTCTTACCTGCCATTTTTTTTATTTCATCCGGAGTTAACAATACAGTTTCATAACCCGCAGGAAAATCAATATTTTTTAGTCTTTTTAAAGGATTAGCATCAAAATGCCCTATAATTAATATATCAATATCACTCCACAAATTGAAATCTCCGCGGGCGTAGGAGCCTATTAATATCACAGTACATTTAAAGTCAAGGGTTTTTGCATACTCGCCTGATTGATTTATTACACTATTCCTCTCCTTTATTCTTTTTTCAATGATTTCCATTTGCTTTCTACCTCCTCTATTATTATTCCTGCATTAGCTATGGCTTCATTTGCTTCATCGAGTGTATAATAATCTTCAGGCACACCTTCTGTCCAGGCATCTGTGTATCGGGTTGGTATATAATACTTATCTAGAACCTTGGCAATATTAACTAAATTCTTATCAAACCCTGCTTTATTTAATAATAAGGATACTGAATGTCCAAATGAATCGCTTCCCGTACCTCTTATGTACGCTTTAACTGCATATTCAGTAGCCTGCTGTGCTTTAAAACATGCCCAGTTATAAAATTCCGCTGACTTATCATTTTCTGCAGACTTCAAAGTATATTTTGCATTAGACATCCATCTCGCATATTCGTCTTCGTCTAGATAAGTGACCATCTCAATTAACTTAATATGATATTATTATTAATATTATCTCTATGTTCAGGCTTTTTACCTGTCTCATGGTTGTACAAAATATCAATAATTTGGGAACATAAAGGATTATTTTATTTCATATTTCTCCTGAAGGGGATACCAATATTGTTTTATGGTGTACAGAACTTATGGATTTGAAAAAATTATCAGAACTAATCTAGAAGGCCAAAACACTCACTGTAGCAGGAGGCCTGTGTTTAGTTGTAAGGGTTTCACCGCCATTTTAGCGTTTCAATTATTTTTATAATATCACCTATTTCGGATATTTCATAATCCTTGTGTTCTGCTCGTTTTTGAGTCCCATGTGAAACCAGAACCGCTACGCATCCCAGCAATTTAGCAGGGACAAGGTCATTGTCAATATCCCCCACAACTATTGTTCTTTCCGGTGTGCCATCCATAATTTTGATAGCCTTCTTATATGGCTCAGGGTCTGGTTTGCCTTTTTCCACATCATCCATGGTTACTATAGCTTCTGCATGGACATTGATTTTTTCAATCATATCCCTTCTGGATGAGGTAACTATTGCAATTTTAAATCCCATATTTCTAAGCTGTGAGAATGTACCTTCCACATCCGGATAAAATTTAACATCCGGCAGCATTTTTTCGAAATACATCTCTTCCCTTTTTTCTATTGCAGGGTCGCGTGCGTTCATTTTTTTAATCAGCATGGAGCCAGGATAGCCTATCATCAGGCGAATTACTTCAGGGTCCGTATCTATTCCGTAATCTTTAAACGCCAGCTGCCATGCCTTTATCCTGTATATTATTGAATTCCATATTGTACCATCGAGATCGAATATTATGGATTTATTAGCAGAAACTGTAGCCATAGATGTGTAATGTAAAAAGGTTAATTAAATTTACAGAAATATAAATTATGTGGCTATAACTCAATATAAAATTTAATAAAATAACTAAACTATTTTAGAAATTAAAAAAGTTAAAAAACTTACTCCTCAGAAGGAGTAACGGTGCTTTTTTTCACAACTTCCATCCTCCTTCCAAGAACCTCCTTTGACAGGAGTACTACAAATGCAGAAATCACGAATGTGAAGGCACCTATCATGAATGCATATTTGAATGCAGTCGCATCAGGGAAGGAAAATATCACATTTCCAGTAGCAGAATGTACAACGTCAACTGCAGTATACAGTGAAAGTACTGTTCCTGCTATGGGAGCCCCTATACTGCTTCCTATGTATCTGAATGTGCTGTTCATAGATGTGGCAAGCCCCATATCCCTTGCTTCTACCGATAATACAAGGAGGTTGATAATTGAAGCATTCATTATTGCCATTCCTGACCCTATTATGGCTTCATCGGCAAGTGTCATAACAAGCCCCGGGGATGCTGAGAGCATGAAAAATCCTATTGCTGAAACAATTGATCCTGCTATTGCCAGCGGTTTTATTCCAGTCCTGGAAATAAGTTTTCCGGTTACAATGGAAAATACTATCATTCCTGCAGCAAATGCCACCATTGAAATTCCTGTTTCCAGTATAGAAAAGCCAAATCCGTATGGTTCCGGTGTTTCAAAGCGGTATGACAATGCCTGCATTGACAGATACATTCCTATTCCTGATATCGTAAGTGAAATATTTGCAATAAGCACATTCCTCTTTGATAGTAATTTCATATCGAATATGGCTTCTCCACCATGGTGGTAATAATGCCTTTCGTATATAAACATAGGAATAAGCAGTACAATACCTGTTATGGCCATGCCCAGGAATAGTAATGAATGCCATCCCCATGATGAACCTTCTGACATTGCCAGGACTATTAATGCCAGTGGCACACCGAGTGCTATAGCTCCTACATAGTCTACCTTAACATCAGGCCTTCTGTATCTGGATTCCTTAACTTTCCACAGTGTGAGTATAGCCAGGGCTACTATAAATGGTATAGCAGTATGGTATGTCATTCTCCATCCATAATAATTGGATATGAATGACCCCAGTGGAAGGCTAACAGCAAATCCAACACCGAACATACCACTAATAAGGGCCTGAGCTCTTGGAACCATTTTTCTTGGAAACTCTTCCCTTACCATAGCCATTCCAAGTGGCATTATAGTAAGTCCTACGCCCTGGACTGCCCTGGATATCACCATAAATGTAAAATTGGGAGAAAATCCTGTTACGGATACAGCTCCGGCATAAATCAACATTACTATTGACATCATTTTCTTTTTCCCATAGAGATCTGCAAGTTTTCCAACGATAGGGCTTAGAGCCACACCGGTTAACAGATATGTGGAAAGTACCAGGCTCACCTGGTCAACTGTAATATGAAAACCCTCTGCTATGGATGGAAGTGATGGAGTCAACATTCCCTCAACATACATAACAGCAACGATTATCATAGCGAACAATGCCAGTACGAATCTGGCATATTTTTTATCATATGTTTGTTCTTCCATTTTATTACCCTTCAATACATTGTTCTATATCCCATTTAGTTGCTATAGGACAATACTTATAGTTAATGATAATAGAGTATTTAATAGTTACTAAAACAAACAGTTTATCTATAAAGTATATTTATGGCTTTAAAATTATCAGTGTAATAAAAAAAGGAGCTAATAACCCAGTAATTTCAATCTTTTTTTGTACGTAACACCATATTTTTCTGCTGTAAGGATGGCTTCCTTCATGCTAACATAATCTGCCATATTCTTTCCCGCTATATCAAATGCGGTTCCATGATCAACAGATGTTCTCAGAAATGGAAGGCCGATATTCATGCTTACAGTGTGGGCAAAATCATAGGTTTTTGCAGCTATATGGCCCTGGTCATGGTACAGTGAGAGAACTGCATCATATTTCCCCTTTGATGCCAGGTAAAAAACAGAGTCAGCTGGAACCGGCCCTATGACTTTCATAGTTTCCCTCGCCTTTTCAATTGCAGGAATAATCTCATTCTTTTCTTCCATGCCAAACATGCCTCCTTCACCAGAATGTGGATTAAGTGCAGCAACAGCAATGTCAGGTTCCATGAAGCCGAGAAGTTTAAGGCTTTTTTCAGTGTCAATTATAGCATTGTACACATTTTCATACTTTACAAATTTAACTGCATCCATTAAGGACATATGTTTTGAAAGAAAGGTTATCCTCAATTTTTTTACTTCAAATAAAGTTGTGGTGAATTTTGAATTTGTCAATGCCTTGAGCATGGTTGTATGGTCTATGTATGGCGATCCGGCTTTTATTATAGCCTCTTTGTTTATGGGGGCAGTTGAGATGACATCAACCTTTCCAGCTAATGCAAACTGCACAGCTGTTTCTATGCTTTTATACGCAATTTTCCCGGCATTTGCAGTTACCTTGCCAGTTTCAACCGGTTCACCTGTTCCTGTATTTATAAAATTAAGATTTTTCTGGTTTTCCATATGCAGGCTGCAGTAATCAAGTGTTTTATTGTAATTGTCCATGTCACCGAATAAAGTTATTTTGAATTTCCTGTTCTTTATTGCGTTAATTGATTTTGCAACAATTTCCGGGCCTATTCCAGCAGGGTCGCCCAGTGTAATCCCTATATTAACCATGGCATGTTATTTTTACATTGTATTTATAGATAGATGTTGAATCAATTTTATATAGATATCATCGTCGCCCAGGCTGCCTCCTTTGATCACATATCTCTTCCCATCAAGCATACCGCCATGCACAGTTCCTGTGGAGATAAGTGGCAATATCTGTTCTTCACTTTCAAGGTAGTTAAAACCGGAAGTATTCAGTACACAAAATGCTGTTTCTCCACCGCTCATAATTAATGCATTGCATTCCATGAGCAATGATATGAAGCCCATATCCTTTACAGTTGAAAAATCTGTTTCCTGGAGATAAAATAATTTAATTTCCGGGCAATTTTTAATATTCAAGCTATCTGAGCGCAAAGTACGTTTCAGATACTCCACCTGCTTTTCTGTTATGACGGTGAGACTGCCTATAATAATTCCTATTTTATCCATTTACTTCATCTCCAGATAATATTTAATCAGCACACCAGGATCTACAGGCATTAAATTTTCGTCCACGCATTTTTTAGCCAGTTTTTCAATATCTCCATAGGATTGCGAATCCGCAATTTTAACATAGGGGCTTAAGTTGTCAGGTAGCATTTTAATTATATTTATGCTTCCATTTCTGTTTATACTGGAACCATTGAAGGTATACATGCCGTATTCAGGAATTGTATCTGTGAGGAGTATATTTCCGTATTCTGCAATAAATGCCACAAAATCCAGTGTGCTACCCCTGAACAGGCTATCAATTCGTGCCAGAATGCGTGCACCAGGAAATGTGTGTTTAACCATATCCAGTCTTGGCCGCGGATCTTCTAAATTCCTGGTCTCCAGATCAATGGAAACAATTTCTGAATCCGGTTTGCCGTGGTCATGTAATCTGTTATATGGCACCACAGGAATATGGGGGGCGATTAAGGATGCCATACCAGCCGCGCCGCTCAGGTCATCAGAAATAATTATAGTAAGCATCCGGAAATAATACCGGAAAGATATAAGTATTTTTAGAAATATATAGAGTATAAAACCCGGAGGATTATAATAGTTTAAAAGAAAATTATGTATAATTATTGATTACTACCATAGAGTAATTATATATATACCGGTATAATTAATCATTGATGGATAGAAAAGATGTCAATTTAAAGATGGATATGAAGATGAAACTTGTCATATCCGGTAATGCAGATATTTTTCGATGGTCAAAGTTGCATAACATAACTATGAGCATTTTTATAAAAGAGGATTCACAGAATAGTGGAGATTATTATTTCGAGGCATTTATAGCAAAAGACCAGGAAATTGCTGGATTCAAGGAGCTTATAGACGCATATGGCGCTATAGAATCAGAACATTTCTTTCTTGTCGTACGCCCACTGGTAAACCAAAAAATATTAAATTTCATCAAGGAGTTATGGACTGTACCATCTATTTCCTTCAGTGAAACTAAAGTTGAGAATGGAAAACTAATCCTGCGCATAATATTCCACAGCAATTACAAAAAAGATTTATCCCTGATACTGAATAGATACCTTGTAATTCCATATTTTATTGATGACATCATACTAACTAAAAATGAAGGATTCACATATTTGCTCGAAAAAAAGAATAAAAGAGTGCCACTATCCATAATTCAGTATTCACTCCCCCTTTCTATCCATGATGGAGATGATATCTCAAGAATACTTGAAGAAAATAATGGAATAGCAGAGGTTGTGGAAAGCCCATATGATAGGGACAATTTTAAGTTACACCTGTTTTTGGAAAATCCTGTAGAAGAAAATGACAAAATCCGTGTTATATCACGCGAAGATAAAATTTATGAGGCATATTCCACAAATAAGTTACTCAGTACAATAAGGAATAAGGCAAATGAAAGGGGAATATTCAGGAATCAGCTATTTATTAAGATAAAGGATGGAAGAATTTATTCAAGTTCCTCCGTTAATACATATAGAGCGATGGAATATTTAAAATTAACATTTGCTTCCTCTATGGGCCTGTATGGGAAAAATTTTATCAGATTAGAAAACTGTACCGATTTTGACCCCTCTCTGCATGACTCCCTATAAATATAGCCGTAATAATTTTATACTTAATTGATTTGAATTAGTTTTATTTAATAAATAACTGGATTTCCCGCCAGAATATTCCGGTAAATACTATAACATTGTAAAATTTGCCCCCTATGGATTTTAGCCCCATAATACTTTAAACGTGCAATAATTACCATTATCATTATTTATCCAATCTCCTGTTTATTATAAGCCTGATTAAACTGAATTTCAACCTGCTGTTTCTAGACCCTTCTCCACTTTCCTATTGAAAAGTTAAATATTGCCACTATTGCATATTTTATAAAATAAACAACCAGGTATGGCAAATCCCGGCAATTTGAAATTTCATAATCGTCCGGGAAAGATGATAAGAATATTTTTATATACATATATATTATAAAGATAAATGAAACTCTCCCGTATTGATACAAAACTTAACAAATATTTCGAAATTGCACTTAACTTTAAATCAAATCACCTTGCATTAAGCCAGGCAACAGGATATGATGGGGCTGGTGCCCTTGTCAGGGACGGCGATGATTTATTTTTTGATTTTTTTATACTTAAATCAGAAGATATCGGGAGGCTAAAGCCTTTATTTCAATTAGCCGAGGTAAATGAAAGGGAACACTACTTCCTGGTAAGGGAAAAAATGACAGACCCTGCACTGGTGGAATTTTTCACTGACCTTGACAACATAAATGGGCTTGTAATTTCCTATGCCGGGATAGAATCCGGAAATATGATAATAAAAGGCTTTATGCATGAGAATTCTGAAATGGATTTTTCCAACCTGATTTATAAATATAACTATACAGAGTTTAATATTGTACAAATAACATTAAAGCCATCACCTGGTTTTTACTACTTCATGAAAAATACAGACACAGCTCTTCAAAGCATAATTGTAAGCCTTCCAGTTGCCGAATTTTCACAATACAGGGTAATTAAAATTTTAAAAGAAACAAATGCTACCGTGCAGTTTGTGGATAATAATCCGATCCATGGCTCTTTCAGGGCCATCATCTATTCAGATAGAGATTTAAGCAGTGTTGAGAACATGACTGTAATATCAGAAAGAGACCACATATATGAGACAAAGACAAACGATAGCATACTGCTTTTGCTTGCATCTAAAGCTATGAGTAATAATCTTACATTAAATTTTATGTTTCTGTATGTGTATGGTGACAGACTAGTTATTAATTTTATTCTGCCGACCTACAGGGCAAAAGATTACTTTAAGCAGATAATAGATACTGAAATTGATTTAAATAATTTTGAATGGCTTACCCTGGAATCCTATGGCCCGGTAAATGATGGAAATATGGAATCAGACCCGTAACTATTTTTCTATATTAACAAAATTTCTTATTATCAATGTTTTACTGGCTGATACATCCATTACACTGTATAAAAATAATGGTTTAAAACATTATATTTTAATATGGAATTCGTTTATCCCTACTAATTAATATGGATTCTCAACATAAAAGTTTACCTCACAGAAACTGGAGCCGGATTGACACATGGGCATTTATCTCATTTGCCATGGGAATGTTCATAGAATCATATATATTCGGAATGTCTTCTATAGCCACTACCTGGGTTAAAATTCCAGACAGCTATAAGGCATTGCTATTATCATGGTCTCCCTTATGGCTGATAATAGGCATAGGAATAGCAGGCCCTGTATCCGACCGCATTGGGAGGAAACAGGTTTTCTATATTACAATGAGTTTGTACGCTATCGGCGCAATAGGGATAACATTCAGTTACACATTTTACCTTATATTAATTTTCCTTGGAATTTTGCTCTTTGCCTCAGGAGGGGAAATGAATACAATTATGGCGTTATCGCAGGAAATTATGCCCAGGCAGCACAGGAGTTCAACTATGCTGCTGGAATTAAATTTTATTCCACTTGGCGGGCTGGTTCTTGCTGCAGTTGCATTTTCAAGTTTATACAGTTCTATTTATTTCCAGAGGCTTATGGTAGCCCTGACAATAATTATAGTCCTGGTTGTCCTTGTTGCTTCCCGCCGTTATTTGCCGGAGAGTTTTCTATGGCTCGCAAGCAAAGGGAAAAAAGAACAGGCAATAGCTGATGCAAAGAAATATTATGGCGAAGCAGGCTATCTGGAAAGGACAGACAACACAAAGGATCTCTCGGATAGCAGAGATCTGAATAAAACCAGCCACTTCTGGCTTAAGTTCTTTGCCACATTGACAACAGCATTTGCAGGAACCACGGGATTCGGGCTTATAGCCTATGAACTGGGGCCTATAATCTTTCCAAACCTTACAGATCTGATACTTCTGGTTTCCAGTGTAGCAGCCTTCGCAATGGGTTTAATAGGATTTTTCGGCGAAAAAATCAGCAGGAAATCAATGCTGCTATGGGGAAATCTGGGTGCACTTGCTTTTACTATTATAACGTATGAACTTATAGGCACCTGGTCTAAATATATTATACTGTTCTGGGCTCTCGTCGTTATATTGAATGCCTTTGTACAGTTAGGTTACCTGGCTGAGGATACATTAAAATCTGAAGTATGGGCTACAAAATCCAGAGGGAGCCTTACTGCGCTTGTAAGATTTCTTGGCATAGGCCTATATATCCCTACAATTTATATTACCTATACATACAATATATACCAGTATATGCTTTTCAACATTCTTGTATGGGTTATAGGTTCTGCAGGTGCTGTTGCATGGTATATTCTGGGCAAAGAAACAGGCAAGGGAATACCTATTGAACTAGCAGACTGAATGCCATGGAATAATTTAAATGATATTTGCTATTTCTAATATTGAGATTCATGGAAATAAATATTGGCATTATAGGTGGCATGGGCCCAAAGGCAACAAACCAGTTTCTGGACCGAATTACTGAATTGACAGAAGCAGCAAATGACCAGGAACATGTAAGATATATACTTTACAGTGATCCTGAGATTCCTGACAGGATAGGCGCTTATTTCAACGGTACCAAAAGCCCGGTGGATGCCATAAACAAAGGCATAGATTTTCTTGAAAGGAACGGCATAACAACAATAGCTATACCCTGCAATACGGCACATATATGGTTCAGTGAGTTTAAAGCAGGTGTCAATCTGCTAAATATGGTTGACCTTACAGTAAAAGCTATACTAGACTCTGGATACAAACATCCAGGATTTCTGGCAACTACTGCAACTATCAAATCCAGGCTTTACATTAAAAATCTGGAAGAAGCCGGTATCTCTGCCATAATTCCGGAACAGGAGGATACAGTAATGCAAGCGGTGAAGCTGGTGAAACTTGGAGAGATTTCCAGGGCAAAGGCTACCTTGAAGCCAGTGGTTAAAGAACTTGAAGATAATGGCTCGGATTCTATTATTATGGCATGCACTGAAATACCTGTTATACTGAATAGGGAGGATACAGAACTGCCATTGATAGATTCAGACCGCATCCTTGCTGAGAAAATAATATTATCTGCGGGAAAACGGCTCAAGCCTTATAATAAATAAACTTTGCCGGAAAATATTTTAAACTTTGCACGGATATTAAATTATGTTAAAACAGTTTCCGGAGAATGGCATGGACATACAGAAAATCCATGAAACGCTTGATGAACTTGGAAAAAATGATATAAAAAATAGCAGGGGAAGATTATTTACATATTTCTATGACCCGGGAATAGATGAATTAAATAAACTCCAGGATATTTTCCTGAAATTTTCAAACAGGAATGGAATGGATTACCACGCATTTCCCAGTACATTGAAACTTGAAAATGATGTAATAGCCATGATGGCTTCATTGTTGCATGGCAAAGAAGGAAGCGCCGGGACATTTACCACCGGTGGAACGGAGAGTATTATTCTGGCAATGAAAGCTGCAAGAGATAGATTTTTTGAAAAGCATCACGGTGTTCCTGAGGTAATATTGCCTGTAACGGCACATCCATCATTCAGCAAGGCTGTTGAATACCTGGGGCTTAAGGAAATACGCCTGCCTGTTGATGAACACTACCTGGCTGACCCGGAACTCATGAGAAAAGCAATTACAGAAAATACAGCAATGATAGTAGGTTCAGCACCTTCTTTCCCATATGGCACAATTGATCCTGTTAAGGAATTATCAGATATTGCCCTTGAAAATAATTTATGGCTGCATGTTGATGCCTGTGTTGGTGGAATGATTCTTCCATTTCTTAAAAGGCTTGGCCACAATGTCCAGGATTTTGATTTCACCCTTCCTGGTGTATCATCCATTTCCGTCGATCTGCACAAATACGGGTTTACTCCTAAGGGTTCATCTGTTATTATGTATAAAAATGAGGAACTTAGAAAGCACCAGATCTATGTAAACGCAAAGTGGCCAGGCTATCCCATGTCAAACGCAGGGATGCAGGCAACAAAATCTGCAGGGCCTTTAGCAGGCACATGGGCAATTATGAACTATCTCGGGTATAAAGGATATACTGATCTGGCTTCAAAAACATTATCTGCATATAAAACACTGACAAAAGGAATAGAAAATATTGGCTATGAAATTACAGGAAAACCGGATGCAACCATCTTCGCATTCCAGGACAACAACAATAGCATATTTACCACAGGAGTAAATATGATTGAAAAGGGATGGTATCCACAGATCCAGCCTTCAAACCTGGAACTTGGATTACCCTCAACTATCCATCTAAACGTATGCCCTGTGCATGTGGAAGTAGCAGATGAGTTCCTTTCAGACCTGGAAAATATACATAAAAATGCCGGAAAGGATTCCGGTTCACGGGAGCTTGCAGTTGAATCTAGGGATAAGGCTGTGGATTATCTGGTGAATCTGATTGAACAGAACCCTGAAAAGAAAACATTGTTCTTCCACATGATATACAATCTTGATCCTGAAAAAGGGGAAGAAATATTCAGAAAAATTACAGACATGGATTTTCATGCGGCCGAAGAATAAATATTTATAAAAAAATTAAAATTTATAGAGGTCGGAGGAAAGGTATTTCAATCCACTGTCAGGCAGTACCGTTACAACAATTGAACCACGATCCATTGTTTTATCAAGCTTCATGGCAGCAGCAACATTTGCACCGCCGGAAAAACCTGGAAATATGCCTTCCTTTGATGCAAGATGCCTTGCTGTATCAATAGCTTCATCATCGGTTACACTGAGATATCCATCGACAAGTGATTCATCCCAGTATGGTGGTTTCACGGCATGCCCGCCACCCTGAATTTTATGCCTGGTTGTTATAACCTGCTTTCCTGCTAAAAACTGTGCCGAATCAGGTTCAACCGGGTAACATTTTATATCTTTGCGGAATTTTTTAAGTGCACTTGATATTCCTACAAATGTTCCACCGGTGCCAACAAAGGCAACAAAGGCATCTATGTTTCCATCAGATTGCTTTATAATTTCACTTCCAGTTGTGTATTCATGGATTAGGTAATTTACAGGGTTTATGTACTGGTTCGGCCTGTAGGCGTGGAGCTCCTCTGTCAATTCATCTGTTTTCTTCTCAACAGCTTCATTATCCTTCCGTGATACAACATCCGGCTCCTCGCCTGGCTGCTGCGGAACAAGGACAACATGAGCGCCAAGTGCCTTTAACATTACCGTTTTTTCCATGGAATTGCCAGCAGACATGACAGTAATAAATTTATATCCCTTGACTGCACAGGCAATTGCAAGACCTATGCCAGTATTTCCAGATGTTTTTCCTATTACCGTATCGCCCTTTTTAAGTATGCCTTTCCGTTCTGCATCCTCAATCATTCCTATTGCTATCCTATCCTTAATGCTGAAACCGGGGCTATAGTACTCCAGTTTAACATAAATTTCTATGTTTCTGCAGCCGGTCCTGTTAAGCTTAACCAGGGGAGTATTCCCTATGGTGCTCAGGACGCTTGCTCTAACATCGTCCATTTAAATCATTTATTAATGCCCAATTACTATATAATATGTGCCCAATTAGCAAATTATGGCTTTATAGGATGATTCCGGGGTTACTAATTATTTGAATGCTCTATAGAGCCATAGGAAAAGATCGCCATAATAAAGAAAGGGCAAACAGCAGCAAAGATGAATTTTTAACCATGTACTGCCTTTACAGGAAAAGAACTTTTAAATATATCAGTCAATATCAACCTTAATGGCTACTATTAAAATCCTCCAGCTTTCACACGGGAAAATAATCCCTGATTACATATCTGCATATGCCATGAGGGTGAACCATCTTCTGGAAGGCAATTCATGGAAGATATGTTCTGTTGGCGGATTAATACTCCATGATGTTAAAGAAAATAAACTTGAAGAATACAGGTCATTGCTATCAACAACCTATTCCGTACTAAAAGGAAACAGGTCGCTGGAAATTGCCATATCGAAAGGGATACTTTTAAGGAAGAAATACATTAATTCTGTTAGAGCCCTGATTTCGGAAGCTGACGCAATTATTTTTGAAGGGCCCTGGGAATACCCCTTATTTGAAAAATTACTGGAAAATAAATTTGTAGTATACGATGCCCATAATGTGGAAAGCCTTCTCAGAACAGGAAATAAATATCATGATTACACAGAGGAGATTGAAGGGAAACTCGTTCAAAGGTCAAATTTATTAATTTCTGTATCTGAAAATGACCTTAAATATTTCAAAGAAAAATTTAATCCAGGAAATGCAATACTTTTAACACATTTGCTGAAAAACGTTAAATATCAATGGAATGGGGAGGATTCAAGGGATATAATATTTATAGGGTCGATTTATGGCCCGAATATAGAAGCTGTGGAGTTCATTTTATCGCTGGCCAGAACAATGCCGGACTTCCAATTCCATATAATAGGAAATGTAAATACACATGGATTTCCCCATAAACCTGGAAACGTACAATTCCACGGGCTGATTCAGGATGCAGAAAAGGATAACCTCTTCGGGAATTCCTGTATTGCACTGAATCCTATATTTACCGGAGGGGGAAGGAATGTGAAGATGATAGATTACATTATGCACGGGCTCCCTGTAATATCCACAGAGATCGGAATACGTGGATTATCACAGTATGATTTGTCCGGTGCTGTGGCAGTTGAAAAGCCAGAACATTTTAAAGAAACAATATTGAAACTTACCGGAAACAGAGATAAACTAAAATCAATGTCGGAGAACACATTTAAATTAAAGGAAAAAATTTTAGCCACTGAGAGTTCATTTACTGCATATGACATAATATCAAAAGAATATGAAAAGTGGAAGTCCGGGCATTAACTCAACCATTGTTCCGGATTATACATTAAATTTATTTATAATCTGCCGATTACAACAGGATGATAATTCATAATACACTTGGCCAGAAAGATGAGGATTTCAAACCTATGCATCCAGGCAGAATTAATATGTTTGTTTGCGGACCCACAGTATATGACCATTCGCATATAGGCCATGCCAGGACAAATATATTCTTTGATGTTATAGCAAAGTATCTCAGGGCTAGAGGATATTCTGTATTTTACCTGCAGAATATTACAGATATAGATGATAAAATTATTAACAGGGCAGCTGAGGAAGGCAAAGAATACAGCGAGGTTGCTGATCATTACTTCGAAGAATATAAGGAAATTATGGGCAAACTGAGAATAGACAGTATCAATTACTACGCAAGGGCAAGCCTGTATATAGATGAAATTATAGGTCAGATCAAAAAAATTATGGAACACGGGTACGCATACGAGACCGCTGATGGTGTATACTTCAATGTAAGGAAATTTTCTGATTACGGTGAATTATCAAATCAGAATATGGACCAGATAAGGGAAAATGCCAGGGGTGTTATAAAGGAAGAAAAAAAGTCCCCTGAAGATTTTGTTCTCTGGAAAAAGATGAAGCCAGGTGAACCATTCTGGGAATCTCCATGGGGAAAGGGTCGCCCGGGCTGGCATATAGAGGATACAGCTATAACAGAGGCATATTTTGGCTCTGAATATGATATACACGGCGGTGGAAACGACCTTATTTTCCCGCACCATGAGGCAGAAATTGCACAGATGAGGTCTGTAAGTGGAAAGAGATACCTTGCTAGGTACTGGATCCACACAGGCATGGTAAACATTAATAAGGAAAAAATGTCCAAATCATTAAAGAATTTTATCCAGACAAAAGACATACTGAAGAGCTATAAACCGGAAGAATTGCGGTTTGCCATGATTAATTCCAATTACAATACAGTTATAGATTATTCCACGCAATTAATGGAAAGCTCAAAGGATGCAGTGGAAAGGATTAACATATTTTATAACAAAATGAAAGAGCTTAATTCTACGGAAGGAAGTTATAATATAGATGCAGAGGAAATTATAAACCATTTCAACGCTGTTATGGACAAAAATTTTGATACCAGGTCACTTATCAGGGAATTTCTTGCTTTTATTTCAGATGCAAATAAGAACATGGAAAATATTTCATCTGCTGCTGCTTCTAAACTTATACATATTGTGGAATATGTAGACTCATTTCTCAACATAATCTACAGGAAGCAGAATCAGGAATCAAATATTATGGATATTATAATAGACATAAGAAACCATGCAAGATCACGGAAGGACTATGCAATATCGGATTACATAAGGAAGAAACTGGAGGAAAATAATATCTACATAGAAGACAATGGAAACAAAACGATCTGGTGGATAAAGAATTAATATATATTACCTATAACAGTAAATAATGGATAAAACTAAAAGTTGTGTTCTTGTTGTGGACATGATCAATGATTTTGTTACAGGGAAGTTTGGAGACAGTAATGCAGTTGAGAGTGTAAAACTTGCAGAAATAGCATTAAAACAGCTAAAGGGCAATATTCCCATAATATTCGCAAAGGATTCTCACATAAAGAATGACCCGGAATTTAAAGTATGGGGGGAACATGCCATAGATGGAACATGGGGCTCTGAAATAGTTGATGCGCTAAAGCCATTTCCTGACTATATTCTAAAGAAGCGCCATTACGATGCTTTTTTCGATACTGATCTCGATTCTCTCCTCCGTGCATCAGGCATAGCCAATATTTACATTTTCGGAATAAGCACAGATATATGCGTTGAGCACACATGTGCAGCTGCATTTTACCGTTATTATAATGTGAAAGTTATCTCTGACCTCTGCGCTTGCATTGATAACTCACACCAGATTTCCGCCTTAACCAACATTAAAATAAATTATGGATATACACATATAAATTCAGAGGAACTATTAAAAGAGGTTATATAAATGAACAGGTTCACCATGGCAAACGACTCGGATATAATGAATGGAGCGGTCACCGATGTGTATTTTGAAAAAACT
Source organism: Ferroplasma acidiphilum (assembly GCF_002078355.1). Lineage (NCBI taxonomy): Archaea > Methanobacteriati > Thermoplasmatota > Thermoplasmata > Thermoplasmatales > Ferroplasmaceae > Ferroplasma > Ferroplasma acidiphilum. The sequence continues at coordinate 796,987 of NZ_CP015363.1, forward strand.
ATGGAATATCTCACCATGCTTAAGAAAAATCCCTATGTAACAATGGAGGTTACAACACAGTCATCAGCATATGAATATATAAATTTCACAGGGCTTAACGACGTACTGCCATTGCTTGAATCCCATAATGTGGATGTATATGCAATTCCGGAGGGTACAGTATTGAAGCCAAGGGACATAAACGGAATTCCTGTTCCATTTCTAAGAATATCCGGCAAATATTTAGATTTCGCTGAACTTGAAACACCCCTGCTTGGATTCCTCTGCCAGGCATCAGGAATATCATCCTATTCGTCACTGCTTAAAAAATCACTGGGCAATATACCATTTATATCATTTGGCATAAGGAGAATGCATCCTGCTATATCACCAATGATAGACCGTTCATCATATATTGCCGGTGCTGCAGGCGTATCCGGAGTACTCAGTTCGAAGCTCCTTGGCATCAAACCATCAGGTACAATGCCACACGCACTCTCATTGATCCTTGGAGACCATGATGCGTGGAAAGTACAGCATGACAATTCCGATTTCAGAGTATTTCTTATAGACACATTCATGGATGAAAAATTTGCCGCAATAAAGGCAGCAGAGGAATTCCCAGACATTGATTTTATAAGGCTTGACACACCATCATCCAGGCGTGGGAACTTCCCCAACCTTATAAGGGAAATACGGTGGGAGCTAGACATCCGCGGCCATAAAAATATTAAAATTATGGTATCAGGCGGAATAAAGCTTGAAGATATACCCGAACTCCTGTCTGCAGGCGTTGAGTCATTCGGAATAGGCACATCCATATCATCCGCAAAACCGGTCGATTTTGGAATGGATATAGTAAATATAGATGGCACCGATATAACAAAACGTGGAAAATTTTCAGGAATAAAAAACGTTTACCGCTGCAAGACTTGCAATGATGTTATTGCTGGATATTCTGATACTAAACCCACCTGCCATTGTGGTGGAACAATGGAAAATATATTGCAACCATACATGGAAAATGGCAAAATTATAAAAAATGAAGATATAGAAACAGTCAGGCAAAGATCTCTGGCACAGATAGAAAATGTTATGAATTTATAGAGAAAAATTCCCTATATCATCAAGATTTTTGTTATATTTTGTATACATTATTACAACTACAATTGCTATTACAATTACCCATACAAGCGCACCGTAAACACCGTATATGTATGGCGCGCTAAGATCAAAATATACTGCAGCAATTATTGCCCCTACAAGAGTTATGCTGGAAATTCCGGGTATAATAATGTGCCTGAATATGTGTGTTTTCATTTTTCTTTTCTTCAGGTACATATGCAGCGATGTGTTTGTAAGAATGTGTACTATGTATGAAATCGGGGATTCAAGCACCAGCAAAAAGACAGATGAATAAAGCAAAGCATCTATTATTTTTCCGGGATATAGCAATTCAAAGGATATTCCGGTAGCCAGGACGATAGCCAGTGATACTATTGTAATAAATAAAATGGCGTATACTGGAACGCCCTTTGTGTTAGTCCTTGATAGCTTTTCTGGAATTACACCTTCCCTTGATAATGAAAATATTACCCTGGATGCGTTTGTACCCAGTGATACTGTAGCCGTGAAAAAGGAATTTATTACAATTATAAGCAGTACAGCAAATGGAATAAGCCCCATGCCTGAGAATCCATCTTTGTATATGGAAAGTACCGGATATGCTCCTATGCCAGTGCCTGTCCCGAATGATACCATATTTCCATATCCCCATGAAATGACTTCAGCATATGCCGCAATAATAATGGTAACACCCAGAATTGCTATGCTTGCTATAATAGACCGGGGAACTGTTTTTTTAGGGTTTTTAGTTTCCTCTGCTATGGGTATTGAACCTCCGACACCAACAAATGAACCAATTGCGTAAACCATCATCGCCGCCAGAACTATAAAATTACCACCAACCGGAATAGCTGTAAACGGTTTGATGCTGATTGAAGTATGGTTAACGCCTATGAGATAGACTGAACTGGCAATGAAGAATATTACCTCAATGAGAATGGCATATGAGACGTATTTCAGAGAGGGTTTGATTCCTTTATAAATAAGAAAGCTCACAAATAAAATAAAAACAATGGTAACAGGGATCCATAGTATGTTAACATAGGGAACTGTAATGCCGAGGCTGGGAAGAATTGCGTAGGCAAATCCAATAAAACCAAGTATTCCAAAGCCTGTAAAACTCAAAATCTGGTAACTTATATACGATAATGCAGTGGTAAGGCCGAAACCTTTTCCAAGACCATTTGCCACAAATGTATAATATCCGCCAGAACTGGAAAGGTATTTTGAAAATTCAAAGGATGAATAACTCATCATTGAATAAACAATAAGGGCAAGCAACAATATTAAAGGAATTGAAAAAGCACCATCAGGATATTTAGAAAATGTAAATGTCAACAATGCTGCCGTTCCGGCCACGTAAAGGACAATCGTCCCTCCAGGCGCATTAAGCCCGACAGCCTGAGACACAGCATGCCTCAGTGATAGCTGATTATATCCAAGATGTTTATATTCCTTTTTGGGACGAAAAACTTCTTCCTTTATCACGTAACAGTTAATAACTGAATTATATTTTAATTTTTGTTATGAATCCGGATTTTAATTGATTACGGATTTCGCAATATATGTATAATATATAGGGAGCCAGGCATGTTTCAAGTTACGGTGGCTGGAATTCAGGTCTATTTCCCTATTGAAAAAAGTTAAAACCACCGGTAATATATATTACTATGCAGATTCTTAACATGGATAATATTGGAACAAATTCAAGAAGGGTATATGCACTGGAAAAAATTCAGAATGCTATTAATAATCTTAATCCAGCAGCTGCAATGTCAAGGAATTTCAATGTGGACACAGAAAAATTTGACCGTGTCTATGTAATTGGATTTGGCAAAGCTTCATTTAACATGTACTCCGGAATACGTGAACGTGTGCTCAAAAAACTATCCTATGCTGGGATTATTATACCTGATGACGAAGTACACAACGAGTCATATCAGGAACTGGAGATTTTGCGTGGTACTCATCCCTACGTTAGCAGTTTATCTGTAGAATCTTCAAAAAAATTGCTTTCACATTTAGATGGATTAACTGAGAAGGACCTTGTTATTGTGTTGATCTCAGGGGGAGGTTCATCCCTATTCGAGCTACTGGAAACTGGAATAGATGTCAATGACCTCAAGGATATATCGGCAGAAATCATGGAAAATGACGGTGATATATACGTATTGAACCGTCTCAGGTCATCGTTATCTGCAGTAAAAAACGGAAAACTGGCAAAATATCTTTATCCTGCATCTGTGGCTGGCTATATTATTTCCGATGTGGTTTACGATAACCTGAATATAATTGCTTCCGGACCTCTGGTAAATATCCCTGCACCGGCGAATTTGAAGGAACTGGCAAAGAAGTACATCAAAGATGCCAGATTGAGAGATATAATAGAAAAAGTAGATATTTCCAAAACACTGGACAGTAAATATTTTACTAATGTGAAAAACACAATTGTTTTAAAAAATCGTGATTTTGTGGATTATATTTATTCGGAACTTGAAGGTGAAAAGATAAATCTTGGAAGCAATATTAACGGAGATGTGAAAGTAGTATCCAGGGATCTAACTGACATTTTACGGAATATACTGGAGATCAAGGGGGAACCTTTCTGGTTTGTCTGTGGCGGCGAGACCACCGTAACAGTAACAGGAAACGGCAGTGGGGGTCGAAACCAGGAACTCGCGGTAAGAGTAATGGAAAATATGGGTGATAACGATTTTCTTTTTATTTCCATGGGCACAGATGGCATAGATGGAAAGAGCATTGCTGCAGGGGGAATAGTGGACAATTCCACAAGAATTGAAAATTTAGAAGAGTACCTTGCCAGTAGTGATACTTATACGGCTTTATCAAAAGCCCATGGTGCTATCATAACTGGCAGGACCGGAAATAATGTGTCTGATATAATGCTCGGGTTCTACGGGCGTACAAATAACAATTTTTAAATACTACAGGTAATTATGGAGTGATTGGCATGGAAGAGCTACTTTGCAATATTGAATTTGAGAAAGATGAAAAGGGATTTAGCGCCAGGTTGCGAACCGACATGGGTGGCTTGCGTGAATACAACGGTATGACATTAGAAGAAGTATTGAATGAGGTAATACTTGAGCTTCAGGAGGAATTCTCACCTTAAATTTATTTTAATTGAAAACAATAAGTAATGGTAAATTTTATTGGTCATTTTTGTGCATCATAGTTATTAACTAACATTTGCAATGGATAATATATGCGATAGAAAATATTCGAAGAATGAAATATATATACATTTATTTAATGATGAATGGTGCACGGAAAAAAATCAAAGTGGAAGAAAATACTTCCCATAGCAATTGCACTGTTATTTGTTTTAATGGCCGTCTCTTCTATAACCACTCATAGTACTGATATGCTTTCATCATCTGTTAATTCACATGCCTCTAAGGGCCCTGGGGTGACAAACAGTTCATCAGTATTGCCCTCAAATGAAAGTAATTATTCCTCTGTAAACCCGGAGAATTTATACAGGAATGAGCCTGCCCCTGTTGGCATGGCTGATTACGGACTTGGTACCGGGACCTTATTTGGCGGATATACCCCATATGAATATAATACAACATCATTCTTAGGTTCAGCTAAAATCTATAATCTGTCCGTAGTAGATAATTCAACAGGAAATAAATGCATGTCCGTTCAATTCAATGTAAATCTTGTTTTTAATAACAGTAATAATAAATATGTATACTGGGTCCAGGACGTTGCCTTCATTAACACATCCTCCAGGGCTATCACTTTTATTGACAATATCTGGAATATGACATCCAGTGGTGCAAGCATGTACAATTCTACTGTTAATGGGACCGGAACAGTTAGCAATTATTCAGATTCCGGTTATTATTATTCAATTGCATCCTGTACTTTACCGGGCAATGATATTAAATTACCAAATCTGGCAACCATAAATTTTATGGTGAATAGCACCATGAAAAACGGAAGTCCTGAAGTAGAGCTTATGTATAATGATGGATACGGATGGGTGACCTATGACAGCCCGGTTTTTATCTTTGCAACAAATGTAACTTCAGATCAGAGTTTTGTTGTTGATGGCTATAATTATGAACCGGACGGTTATTCTTTCTATGATGCAGAACTCATTCTTGGAGGACCCGGGGATGGTTCTTCAACCGTAGATATGTCTTCAAACATTCAACTAGGGATAGAATACTGGAATGGGCATAATTACCAGGAAATAACAAATGCCTTTAATTATGGCAGTGATACTGCAGAAACCATAAGCAACGTTACATCCACAGCAGAATATTACACGTCAAACGGAACTATTTTCGAAAATGTGACTGCAGGAGACGGTTCCTTATCACAGGTATACAGTTCAGCAGATATATCATTATTGAATATCTCAACACCATTTTCAAGCGGGAGTATAAGTGTAAACGGAACGGAATATAGTTTCGTAAAACACGAAGTTAACCTGACTCTTGCTCCTGGTGAATATAATTTATCTATTTATAATGGGACTATACTTTATAAAAATTTAACAGTTAATCTTACAGCTGGAGAATATTTGCCATTAAATGTGGCGCCAAAATACAATGTTGTCTTTACACAAACAGGATTGCCCGCAGGAACAGCATGGTCAGTTACTATTAACGGGAAGACAGAATCATCAGTTACCAATACCATTGTATTTGTACTGGCGAATGATACATACACATATACAGTAGAAACACCGGACAAGATCTATAAAGCCGAACATTATTCTGGGGATATCGTAGTAAATGGTTCTTCCTATAAGAGCATAATAAAATTCTCTAAGGTAACCTATGAAGTTAAATTTATAGAGGCGGGACTTCCGGGCGGATCAGTATGGTATGTCAATTTATCCAGTACAGTGAAATCAGGGCCAATAACAGGGAATTCATTTTCATTTGCACTTATAAATGGCACATATACATATAGAACTTCCATTGCAAATGAACCATATGAACCCGTACCATCCTCTTCCGGAATCTCTGTACACGGGGGCAACATCTCAACAACGATAACATTCTCTAGAATGTACACTGTAAAATTTGTTGAAACAGGATTGCCTGCTGGAACAACATGGTTAGTTACACTTAATGGAACTACGGAATCGTCCGATAACAATACCATACTGTTTGCCTTGCACAATGGAACATATACATACACCGTAAGCGGGGTAAATGGAAATAAAATATCAAGCAATTCAGGAAATGTAGATGTAAACGGTAAAAATGTTACAGTTAATAATATTAAATATACACCGGAACACAATTATACCCTATATTATGGGATTGGAGTTGTAGCAGCAATTGCAATAATCATTTCTGCCGCAATAGTAGCAATAAGGAGAAAGAAGTAAGATATATTCAGTAATCCCGTATATATAGGTGTATCTATTTGGTGGATTCCATATTTAAAGTATAAACTATTTTAGATGTTAATCCATGATGATACAATTTCAATTATTTTTTGTATTTCCGGTATTTCTCCCATTACTATTGGTTTTAATTCATTACTGAATATTTTTTCCTGTTTTAATATTTCATTAATAAATTCCATTTTATCGAAAATTATATTATAAAACTTTAGCTTCATATTAATTAATTCTGGATCAAAAATTACTTTTTTAAAATAAATTAAATAATATAAATCATATATATCTCTCGCTTTTTTCCTTGTATATATTGCCCTTACTTTTTCTGCTGCCACTTCATCAAGATTCATTCCTGATAATATTCTTATTGGCAAATTATATTCGGGAAAATCAAAATTTAATGCCATTGCCTGTTTAATAATTTTCTCTCTTCTACTTATTTCAACATAAACAGGAACCATACTCAAAATATTTGTATACAATGGCCCTTCTGAAAGGAGCCTGAATGATAATGTTATATTATCATTTTTAACAATTTTTAACTCATTATTAATCCCCTGTAATTTCAGCTCCTCCGAAACTTTATCAGGCAAATTACCTTTTAACATTGAATTTTCTGTAAAATCAAGATCCTCTGAAAATCTTCGTAAACCATGGAAAAGCCACAAATATGTGCCACCTTTAAATATCAAAGGCTCATTATAAATTGCATTTAAGACTACTGAAAGCATATACCTTTTTTCCTCCTGCCATGGCCTTAGACCATGCAATTTTGATAGTTTTATTATATCATCCTTATCAATCATTTTAATATCTCCATGATTTTTTTTATTTTTCTTATCTTAATATTCTTTAAATTCCGAATAAGATCTGAAAAGTCTATATTATTTTTGAATTCATTAATATCATTTTCTGAAAAAATATTCAGATATAATCCATCAAAGACTGCTTTATCTGGATTCGCAACAAAAATATAGCTATTATTATAATTATACCGTTTATATCCAAAAAATAATTCAGGCTTTATTTTATGATATGATATTCCCAATTTATTGTAATTTATTGAGTTTATCGTAGTAACACATTCCACCTTACCAGGAACCTGCTGCGCCAATTTATGGAATAGTAATGCAGAATTTGTAGAGATATACGATGGATAAATTAATTGTGATGCCATAATAAAATCGTCATTAATAAATGAAATTTTCCCGTTTACAGGCTTAGTTGCAAGGTTATTCCTAACTAATCTGTTCATGTATACAATAGCTACTTTATTGTTTTTCTGGATTAGATTTGCAAATTCATTTACATTATATACCGAAACATTATTTTTCAATGCCATATCCCTGATTTTGTATAATGTCAATTCTTTCATCATACCACAATAACAATATTGTTATATACACGTGACTTAAATACTTTTTCCCTGATTATTCGTAAAATTACGTATTCTTCATGTATAATAATTTGGAAAAATATAATAAAAAATTGGCAAATGTTAAAATTTTATATCGTAATTGTTTTATTTAATTATATAATCAATAACAGTATCTTTAACAGCATCAAACGGAATAATTACATTCAATAAACTTTCCATTTCAGTATTCCAGATATCCCCTATTGAAATTACTTTTTCCAGGAATTCATCTATATTAAATCCTTGAACTTGCGTATATTTTTGCAGTTTGTAATTTATCATTTCTATATTTATTTTAACATTGTATTTTGTGATTAGGAGCCATAAATCATATAAATCCCTGGCAACAGGGTTTTTTTTCTCCATAATTGCTTTTATTTTTTCTGCTGCGAATTCTTCTGCCTCTAATGTCAAAAGGAAATAGGGCCTTATTTCTGGATAAATTGTAGTTCTTAAAACCTTTTTAGGATTATAAAATGGCCGTACATACAAATTTATATCCAGTTTTATGGTCTGTATCGCTCTCACACTATGGGACATTTCATAAAAAGGCCCTTTAATTTTTAAATTATATCTAAGCATATCTCTTCTTTTAAGGGTACTATACTCTATAGGATAAAAATTATTAACTTCTTTAATTGCTTTTTTAACTCTATTTTCTACATCAGTTGTATCATAACTTTTATCAAAAATAAAATTAAGATCCTCTGAAAATCTCCCGGAACCATAAACTTTTGAAATAGCAGTGCCACCGATAAATATTATATCATTAACTGGACTAATATAAAAAAGACTGTTTAGAACAATTTCCTGAAGATAATCCTTTTCTGTACTGTACGAATTTTTAAATCCCATAATTTTTGTGTAATCTTTCCATTTCTTGATTTCAATATTATCCATAAAATTACCGCCTTTTATTAATTAATGCCAGAACTATTTCATATGTTTTTTTTGAGTGTACTTTTTCTGAATAAAATAATAATCTTTCTATATCTATTAATTTATTATCAATGCCATTATTAAGAGCTTCTTCTATATATGCAATGGGTGGGTTTGCTAAATACACAGAATCAACTGATTGTGTCCAGAATTATGTGTGTTTATAAAGGGTACCTCCTATTGAACATTTCTTTTATTTCATCATTGCATTTATAATATCCGTTCATCTTCCTGAATGCATGCTTTGAATTGTATTCTATTGATTTATAGTAAAATACCTTCATTGCTGAATCCTCATCAGGGAATGATGATATTGTTTTTACCCTTCTCCTTACCTCTCCATTAAATCGTTCAATAGCATTGGTAGATTTCAATGATCTCCATATACTGGAAGGATAATTATAGAATCTTAATAGCTTTCCCAGATTCTTTTCAGTATTGTATATTACCTTAGGATACTTGTTCTCCCATTTGTATTTAAAATCATTGAATTTTATAATAGCTTCTTCTTTATTATCACATTTAAACATCTTATTCGCATCTATTGTTATTTCATCAATATCTTTCTCCCTTACATTTGATTTTAATCCTCTTGCATAGTGTATTGTACACAATTGAAACTCTGATCGGGGATATATTTCCATTACTTCCTCATCCAGATTCTTTATTCCATCTGCTACAATTAACAATGGCTCTTTTAATCCTCTATTATACAGGTCTTCCAGTACATCCTTATATGTATTATGTGATTCTTTAACTGTTAAATAGAATCCCAGTAACTCATATTCTCCTGTTTCTTTAATTCCTAATGCAAATATAACAGGCTCTTTATCCACATTTCCCCTTCTTAAATAGAAGAATAATCCATCTAAAAATACTGCTATATACCTTTTATCCAGTGGCCTGTTAATAAACTTATAAACCTCTTCTATGGTTAAATCTGTTATTCTTGATACTGTGGATTTAGAATATTTATTTCCTAATATATCCTCCATTATACCTGCTATTCTCCTTGTAGATATGCCATTGGAATACATTGATACTATTAGGTCCTCCATTCCTATTGATCTGTTATAGGGTTCTATTACCTGTGTATGGAAATTGCTTTCCCTGTCTCTTGGTATGTTTAACTGTTTTATTTCACCATACTTTGTCTTTAGATCTCTCTTATATTTTCCATTCTTTATTCCTGGATTATTTTCTAAATATGCATTTAACTCTATTTCCATTAATTTCTCTATTCTTTCCTTTATTGCATTTCTCAATAATTTATCTATGTCTATGTTCTCAATATCCGATATGTTTATATCTGTATTTTCCATATTTTATTACCTCCCTGAACAAAAGAGGTATCCTTCTCTGTTATTTAATGATTGAATTCATTGATAACAGAGGGGTTTATATTTACACATAATTACATACACAACCATCAACTATTGCTTTCTCCGGATCTGAAATAGAAATATATGTATTTTTATCTATATGGTAACCGTAGATTTTTGTATTCTTTAATGTTATAAATTTTATTTTATACCCTTCAATTTCTATATCCTTGTGCCTTTTTGATGAAATAACATATATTGTATCGTATATCTGAGTTACAAGGTTATAATAAGAAAAAGCAGACGATATCCCTATATAGGATGGTTCCAGAATATTAGAGGCTATTGCAAATATATCTGTTCCTGGCAGATAGAACTTATTCCTGCCTGCTCTTTTTGCATAGCCGTGTTCTACTAAACGGTTCGCCACCAGTGATGAATACTTTATATTGCTATTTTCTATTATTTCTATATCATATGTTCTGAACACGCCTTTATAGTCATTTTTAATTGTATCAAGTAAGTTTATTGTATTCATATTTCAATATTTTAATTAAGTATATAGCACTATTGTTTATCATAATTGATAAACTATATGTTATAATATTTTTTTAAAATATGTTGTCTATTGAATATAGAAACACTGCAATTCAGGGTAAAAACATCCGGAAGTAATGTATATCCATGGTTTTCAAATTATGATTTGTTACAATAATAAAAATAAATTTAACTTTTAACAGTGATATCACTGCTTCTCCTTTCCTCTTTCCCCCGCGAGAATGATAGAAAAGCACCTAACAGTAGTATTGCCATAGAAACATATAACGAATAATGTATTCCTGACATAAATGATGTAGATACACCACCCACAAGTTTGCCAACGCCTGCAAAAACTTCAAACGCAACGCTTCTGGGTACGCCCAGGCTGGCAATGGAGACCGAGATAACAAAACTTCCCAGCATGCCTATATTTGCCAGCGTGCGAAGGAAACCGGAAGACATCCCGTAAAGTTCTTTTGGGGAATTTGCCATAACCGCACTGTTGTTAGCAGGGAAGAACATTGATGATCCAGTACCTGAAATCCCTGAGGCAATTAAAACTATGTAAAGCGTGGAATTCACAGTAATTAATGAATAAACGATAATAGCACCAGCCATCATTAAAAGCCCCACAGTTGCCGGTATACGGGAACCTATCCTGTCTGCAAGCCTCCCAAAATATGGGCCAAGCATGCTGCCTATTACATATCCTGGCAATAACAGCAATGCACTGTCGAATGGGGATAATCCCCTCACACCCTGCAAATACATTATAATAATAAACACAACTGCTAAAAATCCCAGGCTCTGAAAAAAGGATGCAAATAATGAATAAGACAATATCTTAATCCTGAACACTTTTAATGGCAATAACGGCTTTGCAACTTTTGTTTCTATGTATATGAACAGTAAAATCAAAAGCGCTCCAAAACCCATTAATGCGAGGTTAAATGTTGTAATGCCGGAAGTTGAAATATTTACACCCGCATATGATATGGATATTAGAGCAGCTCCAAGTGTTGACATACCTGGCAAATCAAGTTTGTTCCTTACCGGTGTGCTCCTGTTAATGAATTTAATCGCGTAATAGATAGCAAATATGCCTATGGGAACATTTATGTAAAATATATATCTCCACCCAATAAATGTGGTAATTACTCCGCCTAGAACTATTCCCAGCATCGCACCTGCATTGTAACCTACCGCTGTATACCCGTACACTCTTCCCCTTTTATTGGGAAGAAAATTATCAGCTATTATTGCGCCACTGTTTGACTGGACCATAGCTGTTCCGATACCCTGTATAACCCTGAAAGATATGAGTTCTATTATATCTGCTGATGCACCGCATAGTGCAGATCCAATCGTAAATATGGCAATGCCGGAAATAAAGATATTTTTTCTTGCCAGTATGTCACCAAGCCTCCCCAGCTGTGTTGTACCCACAGCTATAACCAGAAGATAAATCAGGATAATCCATATTGATAGGGAAAGCTGGGTTTTTAAACTATCTGTTATGGTGGGCAGTGCAAGCAGGACTATGGTGGAATCCACAGCACCCATTAAAACGGCAAGCAAAAGTGATATAATCAACTTGAAAGAAGCATCCATTGAGATAAAATTATAATAAGGTATTAAAATATTTAGCAATAAACCGGATGAGGATGGATCGATAAGGTCTCAAGAACCGGGTTATAAACCCCTCATGAAATTTTTATCATCCTTTTTTCGTATTCTAGAAGTTTTACTTTATCAATCTTTTTTCTGATCGACTCCAGTGTTTCTTCGCTCAGTTTTATATGATAATAGTTAAAATCAATCAGTGTCTTTTCTACATCTGAAACAGGAACAAAAACTCCTCCGTAATTAACATACTCGAAACCAAAAAAACGGGCTCTATCTATTCTGTGCAGGATTACCCTTGTACCCATGATTTCCCTGACTCCGCGATGGCTCTTCCTATTACCATAATGACAGGGACATATTCCCGCCCCAAGATTTTCCTCACAGTCAGTATGTATTGAACTTTGTACCATCTATAAAATCAGACACACTTATATCGAGATTTATATAATTATTTTAAAATTTTGTTATTTTATCCGTTAGCTGAAACACTATATACTGTTTAACATATTTTTATCTATGGCAATATGCCCTGTATGCAACTTAAAATTCGGCAATAATGATTTTCTGGCACTATCGGAACATTTCACAGGGAAAGCTAAAGACAGCGACGCTCTTCATGTTATGTGGCTGAACCGGAATATTACAAAAACAAAGGCAGATAAAAACAGTTTAGAACTATTATTTAGAAACCTTTACGATCTCAATGGCGAAGGAATAAAATCATGGATAGTTAATAGGTTCGTTTCAGAATACAGGGGAAATAATCCGCATCCATTTATAATAAAAATGCAGGATTATAATAAATATATCATGGAGGGCTATGCTGTAGAACATTATTTTTTCCTGAAGCAATGGGTAAGGTCATGTTCCGCTGTAATATCCAAAACTGACTATAAGGATGTCCAGACATATGAAATGGAGAATATGACAACAGAATACTTTGGAAACGGCAAAAAGTCACACATTGAACTTTTGCTCGACATGGCTGAAGGCTTCGGAATCAGCAGAAAGAAGATAATGGAAACAAAACCACTAAAAAACACCGAAAAAGCAATTAGCAGATGGCGTGAAATAGCACAGAAGAATGAGTGGATAGAAATTATGGCTGCAATGCATTCCCTTGAACTTATAGCTAATAGTGCATTAAGGCCATACGGAGCTAGATATAATTACTTCAATCTTGATGCCTTTGACAACAATAATGTGCCGGAAACTGTAAAGGCATTCCTTATGGAAGGTTACCATAGTGATAATGCACATTCCATGGGGGCATTAAATATTATAGAAAAATACAGCAGGGATTACAATATTGAAAATATACAGGACGCCTATCTGGCTTCCACCTATGTGTTTTATAACTATCTGGAGGCAAGGATTGAAAGGGGTGAGATGATTGAAAACAAACAATACTGAGGGATGCGCATTATGCAATGCAACCTGGGGAGAATACTACAGGGAAATAGAAGGAGAAAACATGTTTTTCTGCTGCAATATATGTGCAGATATACTGGAAGGCATGGTAAACAAGGTTAAGGATGAAACAGGGTGGAACAAAATAGATTACCTGGAATTACATGGAAATTATAGCAGTGGAAGGACATGTACAGCGAAATCCGGAAATGAAGAATTCAAATATTATTACAGGACATATGGTGATGGAAGAGTAATGGAATATAAAAAATTATGAATCTATAAGGTTTAAGGATGAATTAAAATATCTACATTTAACAATATATCTTTATTTCTTTGCTTACAAAGGTATTGCTGATTTATGTTAGAAATGAATAGCACCAAATTAAAAGAATATGTATTGTGTGATAAGGTACATTATTTTTGTAAATTATGAATATCTTTGTTGCCTGTTCATAGAATTTAAATTATTATATACGTGATTCAATCAATGGCGCTATACCATTGATTTAATAAAAAAATATTTAAATATAATCATTATATGAAAATTATGGATGCAGAAAAAGCCTACAGTATTAGACTTGCCGGAGAGATTGTAACAGAGGGTGATAAAACATTTTTCACTGAAAAATACATAAAGGGCACTAAATATTCATCGAATATTTATTCCATTGTTTCTAAAAATATAATGCAGGTTACAAATGGTGGCGCTGAAAAAATGCCATTTTATAAAGACGGCGTTCTATATTATATCAAATACAGTGAGGAAACTGAAACTTTAATGAAATTAAAATCCCTGTCAGAGCCTGAAATAATATGCACTTTTTACAAAATTAAAAAATATTTAATCTCAGAACATGGAATTTTTGTTATAGCATTGGAAAAAACGGATGATAGTAAACCTTTTGCAACTACAAGAATTAAGTACAGGTTTAACGGGAGAGGGTTGCTCAGATCAAAGTACAGCCTTTATGCTGTAGATAAAGCTCCCCATAAAATATATTCTGGAGATTTTGATGTTGAAGATATACAGTGCAATAATTCAAGATTTATTATTCAAACGACTGAAGAAAGTGATGATGATGGGATGTCTAACCTGTATGAAATAAATAAAGATGGCAATAAAATCAAAAAAATTACCGGAAAGCCCGGTGTAATACATGGGTATTCAATTTCAGATAAGGGGCGTATAGCCGTTTCTATGCACGAAAATTTGAATCCGTGGGAAGTAAACAGGATAGCATACCCTGAAGAGGGAAAATATCTACTGGTAGGAAAAGATAGCAATGATTCAATTTTGACTGACCTATTTTTTACGCCTTCTTATAAAATGAAATATAACGGTGATGTATTATATGCCATAGCTCAGGAAGGTTCTTCATCCAGCATATACGCTATAGAAGGAGAGAAGGTAACAAAGAGAACTGAGGTAAGGGGCAAACTGATAGATTTTGATGTTGCTGGCGTTTCAGGGAAGGAAAAGATATCATATATCTATTCAACCCCGGAGCATCCTTCAATGGTGGTTAATGGCGATAGCTACAACATAAATGAAGAAGTTGCAGGGATTGCACCGTATGTAGAGGGAATGGATAATGGAGAATACTTCTTTATGCTGAAAGACCCTGCTGCACCAACGCTGGTTTTCATTCACGGCGGTCCTCAAACTGCATATGGTTACCTGTATTATATAGAATTCCAATACTTTTACCAGAATGGGTATAATATACTTTATACAAATCCTCCTGGAAGTACCGGATACGGCCAGCCATATGAAGAAGAATGTGTGGGTGACTGGGGAAACAAAGATTTTGAATATATTAAAAAAGCCATGAAAAGCGTTATGGAAAAATATAAAGTTGTAGACAATTTCGCCGTTACAGGTGGTTCATATGGTGGATTCATGACTAACTGGATAGTGACACACAGCAATATATTCAAGTGCGGGATTTCTGAAAGGAGCATTTCCAATATGTTAAGCATGGTAGGAACCAGTGACATAGGTTACTGGTTCAATACTTTGCAGTTAAAGATAACAGATCCTTACAGCGCTGAGGGAATTAAAAAGCTAATGGAATATTCTCCGATCAGCTATATTAAAAATGTAAAAACGCCAGTTATGCTAATAACCGGAGAAGAGGATTACAGGTGCCCGATTGAACAGGCAGAGCAGTTTTATGTTGCCCTGAAGCTTAACAATGTAGATGCAGAACTGGTAAGGTATCCTGGAGACAACCATGAACATGCCAGATCAGGAGTTCCAGAAAATATGAAGGACAGGCTTACAAGAAAACTTGCCTGGTTTGATAAATATTTAAAAAATTAATTTTAAAGTTATAAAATTTATAAACCCTCTTTAATCTGTTCCTTTGCAACCTCTTTCGTTGATTTCGGGAATTTCATGAACAGGGTTATTATAAGTGCTATTGCTGCCGGTATGATCATAAAATAAAGCATTCCAGATCTGAATGTGGTTACAGTAATGTATGAAGCAAGCAGCAGTGGGCCTATTATTCCGCCTATGTTGAAAAACATAAGGATTGCTCCACTTGCGCTCCCAACTGCCTCATCTTTTACCATATCCTGTCCGGAGGCTGGAGTTAGCACTGAAAATATTGACCATCCGGTTCCAAACATAATAGTAAGGAAAATAAATGCTATATAATTCTTAGGGGCATAAGTTATGGTCACAATCGCAATAAATACAAGCAGAATTCCAATTACCAGTATTGGTTTTCTTCCTATCTTATCGCTTGCAAATCCAGCCGGAAGCCCGAAAATTATTCCACCAACACCCAGCATTGATATTAAAACTGCTCCCTCGGCACTGGAAAATTTGATAATAGTCAACAGGAATTCTGAATAATAGCCGAGCATATTTAGAAGAGTAAAGCCGAAGAAAAACATAGCCAGTATGGGAAATATAGTATATTTATTAAGGGCAAGTTTCAATGGATTCTTCGCTTTTGTTTCTTTTTTGAAAACAGATGGTATAATCATGAAGAATATGATTGCTACTATAAAGCCAAGAACTCCAGATATCAGGAATGGTAGATGATAATCAGGCAGGAATGGCAGGAAAATATAGGGAGCCGCTGTAGTTCCTACTCCGGCAAGTACGCCCCATAGCATCGTTCCGCTTCCCCTAAATTCCGGATTTGCATCGCCCAGGACACCAATTGAAGATGCTTGAAACATCCCGACACCAAAACCTACTATTAATCTGGATAGCAAGACTTCAATAGCCGTAGTAGAGTAACCGGTAGCTATAGTAAAGATAGAGAATATTAATATGGAAACTGTAACCGTGATTTTTGGTGAAAAACGATCGAACAGAAATCCCCCTATTAAACTAAATATGGCTATTCCAGCAGCGTATCCACTTATTAATATTCCTAAAAAATACAGAGGCAGGTGTACATTACTAATTATATATGGTGCAGCATATGTGTAGGCTGACCCATCAAAATCCACAATCAAAGCAGGCAACGCTCCTGCTACAAAAATAACAAACAGGCCTAATCTACTTTTAATTCCTATTTCTCTGGCTGTTAATGACACTTTCTAGCATGGTTCTATACTATTTAAGTGTTTTTAAGGTTTTTATATTCCTATCTTTCCATAACTATTTCCTATATGCACTATTAAAAAATATATAATAGAGCGATTTCAAGATATTATATATTTATCTCAATATTAAGGTTATTTCGCTGCCTGAGGGTTAACTGTATAATGTAGTTATAACCTATCTTCTCTGATTTTTTAGGGTTTCATTAATTCCCTTAAGATATGGTTTAAACATCCTTGTCTAAAGATTTTCACCACAGTTCTATTATGGCATTATTCATGATCCCCTCGCAAGGAAGCCTATGACTTCAGTCATAGGAGGGATTGCGACAATTTCATATATTGAATTTATATTTGAATAATGTGCTTAAAACCCTTCAAATTAAATTGCTTCCAGACGATAATCAGAAAAACATACTCCTTAGCACATTCAAAAAATCCAATGAAGCATGTAATTTTGTCTCTAAAATAGCTGGGATAATAAAATATATAATAAAATACCCCTCCAGAAATTAGTATATTATGATATTAGAAACAAATTCGGATTATCAGCACAGTTAACCATAAGAGTTATTGCAAAGGTTGTGGACACTTATTTAACTGATAGATCAGTATTCCATGAGTTCCGTGAATACGGTTCAATAGTATATGACCAGAGAGTTATGAGCTTTAAAGGCATGGATGAAGTAAGCCTTAACACTATCAATGGAAGAATAAAAATACTCATAACCATTGGAAAATACGGTGAAATACCATTCAATAGAATGAGGGGCCAATGTGACCTTGTAAGGAGGCATAAGCTCTTCTATCTAATGGTAAGTGTTGATGTACCCGAACAACCATCTATAAAACCTAAGAATATCATAGGGGTAGATATGGGTATAGTAAACATCTCCGTTGATTCCACCGGAAAATACTATTCCGGAGAAAAAGTAAAGGAAGTAAGGGGACACAATTTAGATCTACGCTCCAGATTGCAATCAGTAAATACCAGATCAGCGAAAAGGCATCTTAAGAAGCTTTCAGGAAAGGAGCATAGGTTTGCTACAAATACCAACCATATAATATCTAAAAATATTGTAAAGAAAGCTAAGGGCACCTCTTCCGCTATTGCCATTGAAGATCTCAGTGGTATAAGAATGAGGGAAACTGTTAAGAAAGGAAATAGATATATCCATAATTCATGGGCTTTCTACCAGCTCAGGCTGTTTATTGAGTACAAAGCTATGGAAGCAGGCATTCCCGTTATTGTTAGAGATCCACACAACACAAGCAGGGAATGCCCCAACTGCCATACTATTTCTAAAAAGAACCGGCCTGAGAGGTCTATATTTAAATGCATTTCCTGTGGAGTAAAGGGAGAAGCAGATTATATTGCTTCTCTTAATATCAGGAACAGGGCTGTTGCCAACCAGCCTATTGTAGCGGGTGATTTTTTTGTCCATTGTGACAGCCCAGTTGCAAGCTCACTGCTTTAGCTGTGGGTAGTTGACCGAACACAAGTTTTTTTCTGGCGTCATTTCTTTCCTGGTGTGTGGAGTCGCTTGTTAATGCGATGGATTGTATTCCAGATTCCTGGAAATAGTGGGCCATAAACTTTGCATGGGCTTTTGTAACGCAAAATCCTAGGGCTTTCATGCTGTCAATATCTGTGCTATATTCCCGTACAGCGTCTATGATTAATTTAGCTCTTTCTCTGGCTCCACTATTCTTAACGTATAAGTTCTCCAGTTCAGATACATCATATGAGCCCTTTTTCCATGCTATGTTTTCAAGGTCAACAGAGTCTGTTATTCCGAAATACTGGAATGGGCAGAGAAGATGCTGATCTATAGCCTCGGGAAGCCTTATTTCTGATGTAATATGATTATTGAAATATTTCAGGATATCCCTTCCATCCATCCTTTCTGGAGTGGCAGTAAGTCCAAGCATAATTTCTGGATTGAAATGATTCAGGAGATTTGCATAGGATTTAGCTGCGGCATGGTGGAATTCATCAATAATAATAAAATCATAATAATGCTTATCCAGTTGTAGATCTGGTCTTATAGATTCAAATGTCTGAATTGACATGAAGAGATGTTCATCTGATAATGGTTTGTAGTTCCCAACATATAAATTTCCAAATTCAGGATCTTTCAGCACATTTCTGAAGCAGGCAATGCTTTGCTTGAGGATTTCCTCCCGATGGGCTATGAAGAGAAGGCGATTGGAGCTATCAGGATGTTCTCTAACAAATTGTTTATAATCAAATGCTGAAATGATGGTTTTTCCAGTACCTGTAGCTGAAACAACAAGATTGTGGTAATTTCCCCGTAATTGCCTGTCTGCCCTCAATTCTTCCAGGATTTTTGATTGATATGGGTAGGGATGAAAATCAAAAGAATATTCATTGCCGCTATTGTTAATTGAAGATTCATTTTTCAGGGCTTTGTTTAATCGAGCCAGTTGATCCGGCGAGAAACTTTCAAACGCTTCAGAACTCCAGTATGAATCAAAAGTTGCATCTATTTTATCAAAAACATCCTGCATGTCAATCTTTGTTATCTTCAAGTTCCATTCAAGTCCACTGGATATCGCTGCACCTGAGAGATTCGAAGAGCCAACATAAGCTGTTGAATATCCTGTGTTTCTTAGGAATATATATGTTTTCGCATGCATCCTTGTATTTTTTGTATCGTATGATATCTTTATCTCTGTATTGGTCAATTTGGCTAATTCTTCAATAGCTTTAATATCCGTTACTCCCATGTAAGTGGTTGTTATGACCCTTAATTTCCCACCATTATCTGTAAATTCCTTCAACTTTTTTATTATTAACCTTAATCCAGTCCACTTTATGAATGATACCAGCATATCTACCTGATCAGATGTTTGTATCTCTTTCTGCAACTCATAATAAAATTGTGGCTCATTTGATGAACCGGTGAAAAGGGAACTGTATGCAACAGATGTGTCCGGCCTGATTGTTAAATCGATTTTTTTATTTTCATTATTTTTAGGATATGCGGAAAGCAAAATCTTTGGGGGTGATTCTATATTATCACAATTTTGTTCTGTCTTGCTGCTTATTTTGTCCAGAGGATTATTGATATGAATTTTCTCTTTGGATGTACTTTCTCTCCCATCGCTGTTTATTTTATCTAAAAGATTATTGACGAAATCCAGACGGTCTGAAACAGGTAGACGTTTATCTTCCATAATGTCCAGCCTATGTTTCGTTCTTTCACCAACATATGCAGCTAATATCCGTGATAGTTGATCATTAACAAGTGCCTTTTCCAGTGATTCAATTTCTGTGTTATTGTTTAGCTCATTTCTCAGGCAAAAATTTATCAGTTTTTCATACAATCCCTTTTCAAGCATAACTTTATTGCATTTTTCCAATTGATAATAATATTTCTATTTCCGAAGTTTTAATTTACCTTATAAGCAGTCTGAACAGACAAAATTGAATATTACCATGGAAATCGCATTATAATTCAACTTAACCGGTATATTTTAAATTGCCTGATATGCGGAAAAGTGTAAATTAATAAGTTTATTGAATGCTCAAGATACTTTGCCTGGATTTGCTATATAATTCCATAGCTTTGATAATGGCTATATTATATTGATAGGGAAAATACCATTTGATTTGCATGAAATTTATAATATCCAATAATTATTATATATAGATTCTGAATATATGCATATATGCAGCAATCCGGTAAAAAACCAAAAGTAACAAAAAGGGGAAACATTAAAAATGACGTAATTAACATTCTAAATGAAAATAAAGCCTTTAAATGGATGCTCAATACAGGTGTTGTTAATTATAATTCATTATCACGTATAATCCAGAATCAAATAAAAGAGAAATATAATTATACCCCCAAAATTAATACAATTTCAACAATTTTAAGGAAAGATTATGATGCTACCAGGCAAAAAACTACAAACAACCCTTTTTCTGACATGAAAATTAATATTATTACAGGACTTTCACTTTTATACTGTGATTATGACGATGAGGCTATGAGAGCATATTATCCTTATTCACGTGCAATACGTATAACGCCAGAGAGCCATACTATGTGGGTTATGATTTCAGGGGAAACACCGGAAAATATAAAAAAAACATATCCTGAAAAGTTATATGGTGATTTTATAGAAATTAACATAACAATAGACAGGGAGAAAATAAATGAGGAATCAATACAGACCTTTATGGAAACTTTGTCATTCAATTACATAAATGTTTCACAGCTTATGATATCAAATGACGGCTTTGAATTATTTATCAGCGCAAGGTATCTTCCCATGGTGCTGAGATTAATAGAAGCAATAAAATCAAACAGATACCTTTAACCTTATCCTGAAATTTTTATATTAGGGCGTTGCATCGGGGTTAATCTCATTTAAGATTATTATAAATAGTAAATCACAATTAAGAATTATTAAATAGTAAATTAAAATATATATTTATGTTCTATCTCTTCTATTTAGAATTCATCATACTGGGAATAATTGTGGGGGCATTAACCGGTGTACTTGGTTCCAGTGGAGTTGTTGCTGTTGTTCCTGCTTTGATAATTATAAATTCTGAATTACCCCAGGAGGCCATTGGCACAAGCCTGTTAATCGATGTAATTACATCAGTTATGGTTGCGTATGTATATTTTAAACGTGGCAGGGTAAATATCAAAAAGGGAATACCTATGATCCTGGGAGCTATCATAGGTTCACAGATTGGTGTAAGAATAGCATTTCTTATTCCAGCTGAATCTGTAAAAATTGGTTTTGCCGTTTTTATAATTGCTATGGGTATTTATTCACTCATAAGAAGAAAAGAAATGCAAAATACCAAAGATACTCAAAGATTATTAAATATCAAGCCCTGGGAAATTGTATTGATTACAATACCGGTAGGGCTTGCAACCGGGATACTTGGAGCAAGTGGTGGAATAATGTTTTTGATAATATCAATTTTAATATTAAAACTTGATATAAAAACAGCTGTGGGAACATCTACCTTCTCTATGATTATATCTGCTTCTTCCGGAACTGTCGGGTATCTAATTGCCGGCCATATCATGATAATAGCGGCTCTCATTATAGGCAGTATATCAATATTATCTGGACTTATCTTTTCCAGAATTGGAAATAACATAAATCCCTTATCAACATATAAAATCCTGGGAACTGTGTTTATAATTATAGGAATTGTGCAGATAGTTTTATAGTGGTGGTTGTATGGAGGCTAAAAAATATAAATGGTTTGTTCTCATAATAATGAGCGTTTCTGAATTGATGGTGATGAGTTTATGGTTTAGTGCATCCACCATAGCACCCGAACTGGAACCTGTATGGGGTATTTCCGGATTAGGTACCCTTATTGTAACTTTAATGGTACAGATAGGCTTTGTTCTGGGTGCATTGATAAGTGCTACTCTGGGGCTGGCTGATAAAGTTAACCCAAGAAAATTATTCACCTTTTCTTCAATTATGAGTGCGATATTTACGCTGTTATTTGTTCTATTATATCGCCATTTTTTAATTGAAATGGTTTTAATGCTATCAACCGGAATTATGATGGCAGGGGTTTACCCTGTGGCAGTTTTAATTGTATCAAGCTGGTTTCCCACGAGAAGAGGTTTAGCACTTGGTATAGTAATAGCCGGGCTAACGCTTGGAACTGCATTGCCACATATAATACTGGATTTGCCATTTATTACGGAATGGAGGGCATTGATGGAATTTTCATCGTTGTTATCCATTCTGGGTGGGGCTATGGTTTTATTTGCTTTGCACGATGATAAAAATCAGATAAAAGCACCTAAATTTAAATGGGATACAATAAAACAGATAATAAAAAATAAACCGGTGATGCTTGCAAATTTCGGTTATTTTGGACACATGTGGGAACTGTATGCTATGTGGACGTGGATTCCAATATTTCTCCTATCAAGTTTTGCCTTTTATTATACGGGAAGCAGGTTATTGTTTATAACGGGAATTGCTTCATTTTCAATTATAGGATTATCCGGTGTAACAGGGTCTGTCCTTGGTGGGGTTATATCTGACCGGATAGGGAGAACCTTATCTACGTCCATATACCTCAGTATAAGCGGAACAGCCGCCATATTAATAGGATTAACATATAGAGCTGTCCCGTATATTACAATAATTGTAGGTATTGTCTGGGGAATAACCGCCATAGCAGATTCAGCACAATTTTCTACCGCTGTCACAGAATTAAGTAACGATGCAATAAGGGGGAGTGCATTAACGTTTCAAATGGCTGTAGGTTTTTTAATAACCGTTGGATCAATTTATGCTATAGATATATTGAGAAATATTGTAGGCTGGCACTGGGCATTTTCATTTCTTTCAATCGGCGCATTCGCCGGTATGATTTCAATGATAAGACTAAGATATAAAAAAGAATCTTTATTAATGTGCCATGGAAAAAGGTAGTGCATTACGGAAACAATGCAAGGACAGGAAGAATTTAAACATAAATAGTCATATAAACAATAGAAGATAATTTAACATTGTTAACCGGAAATCCCCGGTCATTTTATCCAGAACAGCATTTAAAGAGCCTATCTATGTCTGGATTCATAGAGAGTCAGCTAACTATATTAATGAGCCTATTCAATTTCTATATTGTCTTATCCCCTGATATTAGTAAATAACTTTTTATATTAACCTGTAATCAAATTATGATAATTATGATACAGCAATTTATAAACAGGAAATATGAATTAAATTTTCTTAATAAAAAATATGATGAGGATAAACCACAATTAATAATAATATATGGCCGGAGAAGAATAGGAAAAACTGAACTTATCAAAGAGTTTATTTCCGGAAAAAAGACGGTATATCATTTATGCACAGCAGACAGTATAGAGGAGAATATAACATATTTAAAATCAGAATTTTCCAGTATTACAGGCAAGTCGTATTTTTTGAATCTTGAAGTGGACCTGTTTACCCTGTTTAAATACCTAATAGATGAAATTAAAGATGAAAAAATCATAATAGCATTAGATGAAATTACCTATCTAGTTTCATTAAATAAAGGTATTCTATCCATATTCCAGAAAATATATGATGAATTAATGGTAAATTCCAGACTGTTTATTATCTTTTCAGGTTCAAGCATAAGCATGATGGAGGATGAGATTTTAAATTTCAAGTCGCCGGTATATGGCAGGAGAACCGGTAGTTTAGAAATATCTGGCTTCGATCCGAATTTAATAGAATATTTTTATCCTGGAGATTTCGAAGATATTGTGAAAATACATTCAATTTTTGGAAATGTCCCATTCTACCTTTCCCTGATAGATAAAAATCAGAATATTGAATGGAATATCAAAAATATAATACTCTCAAAGGGGGAGATATTATATGAAGAACCAAAAATACTGTTGAAAGAAGAATTCCGGGAACCCAGGATATATGAAATGATTTTAAAAAGAATATCGGAGGGTAAAAATACATATGGAGAGCTGCAGAATGCACTCCATCTAGATTCCGGAAATATCTCCAGGTATCTGGAAACCCTTATTTCCAGTAGATTCATCAAATATATTATCCCTCTTAATCAAAAAAGGCGTGGAATCTATGAAATTAATGATTATTTTTTAAATTTTTATTATAAGTTTGTAGATCCAAATAGGTCTGACCTGGAGCTGGGGAATATTGAGAGCGTTTTTAAAAAAATCAATAATAATTTAAATACATTCTACGGGCATACCTTTGAAAGAATTGCACTTGAAATGGTTTCCAGGGGAATAATACCTATCCCGATTCACAATTTCCAGGTTAACAAATTCTGGCATAAAGATGTTGAAATAGATGGAGTTGCTACTAACGACAAAAATGATGTTGTCTTTATAGAAATTAAATTTGTACCAGATGTTGACGGAATAAAAATATACAACGAATTAAAATATAAATCATTAAGTGTTAATATTAAAAGGAATAAAGAGTATTATATGATTATTGCAAAATCTTTTAAAACAAAGAGTAACGAAGCAATCAATGTGGATTTTGCCGATATAAATAAGATAATAAAAAAATTGAATAAATAGAGATAATCCGGTCAAGCGTGCAGAACGAATATCATATTTAATTTTAAAATAAGAAATTATATATTCAATCAAATTATATATTTACATGTGTAGGATGTTTGCCTATAAAGGCAATTCACAGGAAGAATTAAATAATTTATATAATGCCTTGAAAGAATCTGCAAGAAATGATACAATAGGAAGCAAATTCGGGTATGCAAATCATCCCGACGGTTTCGGGTACGTAATATACAACGGGCAAAATATTTACTATTATAGATCTGAAAACCCCATATATGAAGAAAATGTGAAATTGCCCGAGGTCACTGGAGATATGTATGCCATTTTCCTTGCAAGAAAGGCTTCGGGGAAAAAACACATGGGAGTTATGTATTCACACCCTTTTATGGATGACTATAGCAATAATCTGATCTATCTTGCACATAATGGTTCTGTATCTGAAGATGAATTAAAAAAGGAATTAAATTACAGGTATGACGCTTCTGATTCAGAACTGGCATTAAAGTATATTTCGAAATATGGAATTAATTCAGATACAATAAATAATCTTATGAAAAATTACACAACATCATCCTTAAACCTTCTGATGTTATCTATTTCGAAAACTGATAAAAAAAGGTCATTATATTATTTAAATTACTATATAAATAAAGATAAACATGAATATAGTGATATGTATAAAGTGCACCTAACTCATGGTGATGCCGTAATTTCCTCAACATTGAGGTTGCATGGTATAAACACAGATGAAAAAGTTCCCTTTGGGAAACTTATGGAATTATAATTTGTTCTTCTAATAATTTATATGATTGTTAAATGTTGCAAACCTGAGTTTTCTCTTATTTTTTTATAAAATACCATTTTTGCGGGCAATATTATGATATGGATTTCACTTAGTCTGAGTAAGATGAATACAGACTTCCTAAATTGGGCCTCTTTGACGGTAACTCATAATTATTATATTATGAAACCTTATATATTCTATATGTGCAGAATGTTTGGTTATGTGGGGTATTCCAATGAGGAGCTGGATGAGCTTTACTCTGCCTTGATAGAAGCCTCACGTAAGGATAAAATAGGGGAGAAATATGGTTACTCGAGCCATGATGATGGATTTGGAATTGCCGTTTATACGGAAGATAACCTATTTCATTTCAGGTCTACAAAGCCGATATATAAAGAAAAATTAAATTTGCCTGAATTTAATGGAAAGATATATGCTATATTCCATGCATTGAATGCACATGACAAGGATTTAATCTCTCCAATTTTTGAACATCCATTCATAGCTTCCAATGGAAATCAGGTTATGTATATGGCGCATAATGGAGTTGTAGATAAGCAACAATTAATGGAGAATCTGGGGATTAAGGGCGTATATAATGATACTGAGGCTGCACTTGAATACCTTAATAAGAATGGCCTGAATAGCATATCTGATCTTGAGGATTATACTAAAAGCTCTCTAAATGTGATAATTCTTAATCTGGATAAGAAGAGTAGAAGCGGTACAATATATTTTAAAAATTTTTACCATTATAAAAGCAAAAGTGATTACCTCGACATGTATACTGCAGTATTGCCCCATGGTAAGGCAGTCGTTTCATCAACATTAACCCTGTACGGGATAGATAGATATGCCAGGGTTAACACACAATCTATGACGAATCTTGAAGAAATACATTAACTGTTACAATAATATCTACTTTTTTTTAAATAGATTTAACACTTGTATTAGTAGATCATTTATTTAATTGCGGGACATTATTGAAAGGTGGCAACGCATCTTATATCCAATGTAAAATACTGTTGCTGATACTGTATAAATAACGCATATAGAAGCAAAACCGTTCCGTGTGTGAGAATGTTACATAAATTATTAAAATGCTTGGACCTTTATATTCCACAAAAAGTTCAATTATCCGGATTAAGAATCAATTTATTCGTTAAATGTTTAGAAATATATTTATAGTATAAGAAGTTATATTTTTATGGTCAAAAAAAATATTAAAATAATAATTGCAGTGGTAATAGCTGTAATTATGGTAGGTGCAGCCTTTGCAGTTTTATACCATGCCCCTAAGGCACCGTTTACTGATGTCTCACAAACAGCAGCTACAGGTTCTTTAGATCCGGCAACCGCATTCTTCACAACGGATGGCCCATTGTTCACAGCATTATTTCAGGGATTAACAGAATTCAATGGCAGCAGTACTACCCAGGTCGTTCCTGTTCTTGCCAGTTCCTATACGATCCACAATGACCAGAATTATACATTTAGTTTAAGGACTGATGCCAAATTTAGCAATAATCAATCAATAAACGCGACGTCTGTGTGGTTCTCGTTCTACCGTGGCCTTGTTATGGGCGGAGGCCCATACGTTTCGGATTATTCAGGTATATTATACAATGGAACAGCATACGCAAATACACAGATAGTACTTCCCTGGGGGATCATTGGTGCACTTAAATCTGCTGGCTACGGAGGAATGAACACAAATAATATGTCACAGAATTATAAAACGGCAGCCACAGACCTTGACAGTATTTTGTCGAACTTTAATTACAATTCTACGGAGATGAAAGTAATGTCTTTCGCTGACCAGGCAATTGTTGTTAATTCGAATTATAATGTATCTATTAATACACTGAATCCCTATTCATATCTGCTTCAGGACGTAGCAGGATGGTGGGGTGACATAGTAGAACCTTCATATGTAGATGCGCACGGAGGAGTTACAAACAACACACAGAATTCATACATAAATTTAAACGGGGTTATAGGGTCAGGGCCATATGTGTTATCAAGTGTTGGAAAAGGCTTCTCTACAATAGTCCTTAAGGCAAATCCGAACTACTGGGTAACAAATGCAATGATTGCCAACGGCAGTGTGCCTTCAATTGCACAACCGGCACACATAAAAACTATTGTTATCAAGTATGGCCTGGATCATACAAGCCGTGTAGAAACATTCGATAAAAATCAATCTGCAATATCAACAGTATCACCGGGGTCCTTTAAAAGCATAATAAATGGGTTTTATGACAAATCAGAAGCCACCGGTTCACTCGTAAAAACATTTCCTGTTATTGGAACGTTCTATATCTCAATGAACGTTAAGAGATCATATACAAACAATACTTATTTCAGTAGTGTGTTGTATAATTAATAGGCATGTGTCATCCCTCTCATAATATTGTAATTGACTACCTTAAGAGCCAGTTCCTGTATAATATACTCTATTTTCTTAGCTTTTATTACCTCTGTCATTACTCTTTTTAATCCTGAAAAATATATTTCTACAATCCACCTTTTGCTATAGCTATTATTCTCTTTCCACTGTTCCATGGAGTTCTTTTTTATAAATCTCACAATCTTAGCCCTTGCATATGAACCTCTGGATTTGGTAGAAGCATTTTTCCTGGGTGGTATTACTGCATTATATCCAAACATATTGTAGATATATTTTGAATCATATCCCCTATCTCCAAATATTCTTAGAATATTATTTTTCATCTTACTCAATAGTTTTCTGGCAGCCTTAGAATCATGTGTATGCTCATCTGTAATTGTGAATGATAATACAGTAACATCTTTTAATGATATTATTACATGCAGTTTTATCCATCCCTTCCTTTTCCTATGCCATTTATGGCCTAAGTAATCTCCCCTTATTGTTATCTTATATCCAGTAGAATCTATAATGCAATCCAGCTTACTGTTAATATTATTCAATTCAGGCTTGATTCTCCTTATCCTCCTGAATATTTCACTGTATGATATTGATTTTATATTAGCTATAATTGCTAAGGATCTTAACATGCCTTCAAGAGTTCTAAATGGTATATTGAATATAGATCGCAATCTGGCTAAATACATTATTAATGCATCAGGAACTTTGTATGGATGGCCTATTTTTCCACTATTCTTTTCCTCTAATAGAGTATCATAATCCTTTATAAATGATAAATCTGTAAGGTATTCTATTCTATCTACAAGTGATTCATTATACTTTTCCCATCTCCTGTTTGAGCCAATCCAGTACCTTTTTATACTTCTATTTATTTTATTATCCTTAACTCGGCACATTTTTAGGGAACAGCTCCGGTTTAAGTTCCAGGATTTCAGCAAGTTCCCTGACTTTCTTTGGTATCTCTGCCATTATTATTCTATCTCCAACATCAGTAAGGTATATCTTTGACAGCTGCAGAAGAGCATCCTTTACACTAATTTTATTATTGATTTTCTTTGCCTTTAACAACTTCAAGAGCCTGTAATATGCAATGAGGGATATGAAAGAAACAAATACATACCCTTTTAATGTATCATCATCCCTCAGGTATGGTGTATCCACCTGCAAAAGATTCTTGAATACATCGAATGATTCCTCTATGTCATTCCTGAACTTGTATAATTCAAATATTGATTGCGGCTTTTCCCTTACATTGGTGATAAGTGCAATCTTTCCTGCCTTTTCAGGTGAATATACAGGTTTCTTCCCGGAGTCAACAAGCGAATAGTACTCATTCTCCTCCATGGCTCTGAGCAATATATCCTCGAATACATGAATATCATAGTTTTTTATAGTAGTGGAAGAGTATCTTATAGCCCTTTTTCTGAACATGAAGAAATTATCTCCATTTATGGAATAGTCAGGGAGCTTTGAATCCCTTTTCAATGGTGTTATAAAGTACAATCCATTCGTATCCATTTTGCTAAAATTATTGTCATCTATGAATCCACGGTCCATAACAAATAGAGTTCCCGGTGAGAGCTCTTCCTCCGTCTTTCTTAATGTATCAATATCTGCAATACTTCCAGGTACCAGGCGGATATAGCATGGCTCATTCCTCAACCTTGAAAATCCCATAATGATCCTTATCATTGGAAGATTGATGTCATTGTTGTTATGCCCGAACTCTGCCATCCTTATTCCAGGTGAATAGGAGAATAAGGCTGATGTATCATAGGCTATGACCTCATTCT
Source organism: Ferroplasma acidiphilum (assembly GCF_002078355.1). Classification (NCBI taxonomy): domain Archaea; kingdom Methanobacteriati; phylum Thermoplasmatota; class Thermoplasmata; order Thermoplasmatales; family Ferroplasmaceae; genus Ferroplasma; species Ferroplasma acidiphilum. Next base: position 827,375 of record NZ_CP015363.1, read on the forward strand.
TTTTCATCAGTTTCATATAGATACTCTTCTGCTTATCCTGATCCTGCCCTATGCGCTTTAACATAGATGACAATGATTTTGGTGATAGTTCATGTATTGTCCTGGAAAGCCATGTTTTCTCTATCCATGATTTTATGGACTTCAACGGCAAAGGGAATATTAGCCTGTTGAGGGAGAAAGCAACAATTTTCGTATAATCATCAGGATATTCTTCCCTTAATAATGACAATACATCCTTCATAAGGGAGAATATGAGCTCAAGGTGGCCAATCTCATATATTCCATGGATTGATACAACCTCCCTTACTTTTTTAGGATTCTCTATGTCACCATTAATTACCTTTCCAACATATTTGGAAACCTTGTGCCTTTTACTGTGTTCTGAATCCCATACCATGCTGCTCTCATAAACGTAATTATATTTTCCAACCTTTTTTATCTCCCTTGTCATGTTCTGTATATAGGGAACACATATAAGCAAATAAATCTTTCGCCAAATACTGGATAATAATTCAAATGTTCCCTAAATAAGCTCAGAGTTTAGGATGGAAGGATGCTTATAATACATTTGGATTGGATGGAATTAAACCACATAAAACAAGGATTGATTATGATATAAGGAAGTTAAAATCAGAGAATGAAAGATTAAAGAAACTGCTTGCAGAGAAAGAATTAGAAAATGCAATGTTAAGCGAATCTTTAAAAAAAAAGATGGGGAGATAATGGAAATGGCTTATGAATATATAAATAAAGGATTAAGAATAAGCAAAGTAGCTAATATGCTTAATATACCCAGATGCAGGTTCTACAGGAATAAAGTAACAGATAAAAACAATAATAAATCCATTAAAAAAGGAAGGAAAAACTCTGAATTCACATTAAGAAAGGATGGAGATAGCACGGTAGTAATGGATAATTCTACTGTTGTAAATAACATTAAGGAGCTATTATCAGGTGAATTCGTATGCTATGGCTATAAAAAAACAGCAAAATACCTTAACAGGCATGGTTATATAATAAATAAAAAGAAAGTAAGAAGATTAATGTCTGAGAATAATCTATTGAATTATCCTTACAATAATAGAAAGCCAGCAACAAGGGTAATAAATACAATAGTTAAAGTAAATAATACAAACCAGGTATGGGAATTTGATATAAAGTATGTATATATAAATGGAGAATCAAGAAATACCTACCTGCTTGCTATGATTGACTGCTATACCAGAGAAGTTGTAGGCCATTATTTGGGTTGCCACTGTACAGGAAATGATGTAAAAAATACCATGATAGAAGCATTTGATAAAAGAGGCATTAACAATATTTCCGGTATACGCATGAGAAGCGACAATGGAACACAGTTTATATCTAATATTGTAGAGGATTTTCTTTCAATGATGAACATATACCATGAGAGGATCCATCCTGCAACTCCAAAGGAGGATGGATACATTGAATCATTCAATTCAATTCTTGAAAGGGAAGTAATCAGGAGATTTGAATTCGATAATATTGAGGAAGCAAGATCTACAATAAAAAGGTATATAGATTTCTATAACAATGAGAGATTGCATTCTGCAATAGGTTATATAACTCCAAAGGAGATGAATATAAAATGTATGGAAATGAAACAAAAAGATTAAAATCTAATAAGAGGATATTGTTTATATTTAAGGGGTCTAACCAGTTAAAATCATTATACAAGATTAAATGAAGAAATAAGAAGGAGGATAAAAACTATATCATCATTCCCAGATGAGTATTCAGCAATGAAGGTATTCTATTATAAATCAATAGAATTTAATTCAAAGCATACATTCAGGAAGATAAACGGATACTATAAATGCAAGGACGAAATAAGGGAAATGTTTCAGAAGAGGTATCCTTTATAAATACACAAAATTCGGGACACAATCCATGCGGAGAGTCTGAGATAAACGGATACTATAAATGCAAAGACGAAATAAAGGAAATGTTCAATAAGAGATACCCTTTATAAATACACAAAATTCGGGACACAATCTGGGGTTATAAAATATGAAAGATAATAAAATGAAGCTCAATATTTATGATGTGGTTTTTGTTTTGCCAACAGTTAGTATTACTTATCCACCAGGTGGCTATGATATTGTTTACAGGCTTGCTCAAGCACTCAATAAAGAGAGTATAAGACCCTCTATCATTTTTTTAAAGAAGCCAAAAATTTATATAGAGAATTATATTGTTAGTGAAAATGTAAAGAATAAGAATAGATTGACTAGATTGATGTTATCTTTATTTAACTTATTACCTAACATTTACCCTTATTTTATACACCATGTTATAAACAGTTATTATCATTCTATTATTCCGTAAAGCTTATATTATACTGATGTATATATTATACATCATGGTATTTGTAAGGAAGATTAAAAAGAAATCCGGTACATATTTGGCAGAGGTTGAATCTGTATGGGAGAATGGGAAAACAAGGCAGAAGGTAATAAAATACTTAGGAAAAGAGGTAGATGGAAAGCCTGTAAAAAGGGTAAAAACATCATCTATTAAAGTAACAGCAGCAAAGAAGCATTTGGATATAGAGATAATAAATCATATTGCATCTGAACTGGGAATAACAGATATTAGCAAGGAAATACTTATAATGGTGTATTCACAGCTCATTGAAAGGCCATCAATAAATAAAATGGAGGAGTGGCTAAGCTATACAGACATGCTTGATATATTAAAGATTAAGAATATATCAACATCAAAGCTATATGATGCACTGGATGGATTGAACAATATGGATTTTTCTAAAATAGAGAATAAACTATCCAGCATATTCTCGAGTATATCAGATATAGATGGAAACAATGCAGTGATAATAGATATAACAGATACATACTTTGAGGGCAATAGCATTGATGGAGTACCGAGAAGGGGAAAGGAAGAGAAAGTAAAGAAGCTAATGCAGATAGCTCTGGCTGTAACATCGGGCAATGGATTCCCATTGTTCCATAGGATATACAAAGGCAATATATCAGGGAAAAGGATATTTTTAGAAATGGTTTCATTGTTGAAGGAGAATGGATACAGTTCAACAATAATGGATCGGGGTGCATATTCTGCTAAAAATATTGAAAGTATCAATAAATTGAATATAAAAGCAATATGTGGTGTTGTAAAGGATAAATATTTCAGGAATATGCTTTTAAAAATAGATAAAAATAGAATATACAGGAAAGAGAACAGGGTAGAATTGAAGAATACGCATGTATATTGCAGTTCAATGGAATTTATGGATGGGAAAATAATAATAGTATACAATCCATTTCTTGAATCATTAAGGCGTGAGTACTATTATGAACATTCTGAAGATGAAGATATTGCATCTTTGTTAGGCTATTCCCTGATATACCATAACACCAGTATTCCTGATGATGAGGTTGTAAGGAAGTATTACAATAAGGATACAGTAGAAAGGGCATTCAGGAAGATGAAGGGTGTAATATCATTAAGGCCTGTAAGGGTATGGCTAATGTCACATGTATATGCACATATAAAAATATGCTATTTATCATATGCAATACTGTCAATGCTGGAATATAAAATAAAGAGTACAGGAATATCAGGAACAGATGCATTGAACATATTAAGCACCGGGTATAATGTTTATTTAAAGGATACAGAATCCAATATTGAATGGAGTGAGAATATAGAATTGTCAAAGAAGCAGGAGGTTATCAGAAACCTGGTGTATAAAAACAGGTGAAAAGTTAGGTTATTATTTAATGGTAAGAGAATTAATTTGTTCTATAAATTACGTCTATATAAACTCCTAGGAGTTGATTATAATTATTCTATTTTAGATAATATTGATTTATATTATTATGAAACTATTGAGGATGTTAAAATTAAAACAAATATCGTTATAGCCACTTCATGGGAAACTGCATATTTCGTTAGGGAATATGTTAAAAAGCATAAAATCGAAACGTTATACCTTGTCCAGGGTAGCCCAGATGATGTCTCTGTTAGCGGAAAGAATTCCGACAATGCAAAACTTACATATACTTTTCCATTTAAAAAAATTGCCATAAACCAAAAAGTGTATAACAGATTTAAGGCAGAAAAACCACTATTTTTCCATGTCGGTATTGCTACTCAATTCTTTAAAAAGTTAACAAAAACTAATGATAGAGAATGCATTATGTTTCCATTAAGAAAAAATGAATCAAAAGGTTCAAAATATGCTATTGAATGCATCAGAAAATTATTGCAGAATAATAAAAATACAAAAATTATGGCATTTGGAGATTATAAATTGGATGAAATACCAGTAGATATAAGGAACTCAATAATTTATCATTACTGGCCACCTAGAAAAGTTTTGCTTGGCCTGTATAACAAAAGTATGATTTTTGTCTTGCCTTCTATAGTCGAGGGAATGTCATTACCACCTTTGGAAGCAATGGCATGTGGTTGTGCTGTAGTTGTAACTGATAACGGAGGAGTAAATGAATATATTAAAGATGGTTTAAATGGCATTATGTGTCCTATAAGAGATTCTAATTGTTTGTATCAAAAGGTTATATTATTAATCAATAACAAAGCTTTAAGGGAGCAAATAATTCAAAACGGATTGAAAACAGCTAAAGAATTTAGCTATGATAACATGAATAAAAATTTTATTAGGTTAATTAAAGAAATTCGATAGTGTAGGTAATTGTCTGTAAATTATAAATGGCCTTGCACAATTTGGAATAAAGTGATAAAAATGCAAGACCACTTGAAAGTAATAAAAGAATTGATAAAAACTTATGGATTGAACAGGGAGAATATGCGGGATTTAAAGAAGTGGATACTTAACGATGTTATGAATGAGGAAGCAGAAGGGCATCAATGCATCCAAGTATGAGAGGAATAGCAATAGAAAGGATTACAGGAATGAATATAAACTGAGGTCACTGTTAACAACAGATGGAAAGGTCCTATTAAATAAGCCACAGTTCAGGAATAAACCATTCCATACAGCTGTATTTGACAATTATTCCAGGGTAGAGAATGCTGTGGAATCTGTAATACTGGAATCATATTTAACTGGAGTTTCCACAAGGAGTGTGAATAGGGTAGTACAATCCTTAGTGATCTGTTCCCCCAAAATTTGGACAGTTTTTTAGTGTAATATTGAGACACTTTCATTCCTCCTGCTTATATTAATTTTCCTGTTTTTCAATCCCCTTTCTTTCTTTTTCTTTCTCTCTTCCAGAAACTTATTCCTGAATTCCTCACTGCTGTTCCATTGCTTTTCAAATTCTACAGGTGTTAAATAGCCTATAGAAGAATGTGGCCTGTAATTATTGTAATCATTGAATGCGTATTCTATTAATTCCTTAGCATCTTCATAGCTTTCAAGGTCATTCAGCCATATATAATCAGTTTTCAATGAATTGTGGAATGATTCTATATCCCCATTGTCCTCAGGTGTCTGTTTCTCTATATACTCATGTGGTATATTCAATAGCCTTGCAGTATCTTTAAAGCTTTTAGCTATATACTGGATCATTGTCTGTCCTAAGTACCAGATTGTTTAAGTTTGAATTAGTGTACCTTATGGCATATGCATCTTCTATAGGCTTTACACAGTCTTTAGCTGTGCATGCCCTTGAGAAATTATATGATAGCCACCTTTTAGAGAAACAATTCTTTACAGCCATTAAGTAATATATTCCATTATATGTCCTGACATAATGGATATCGGTTTCCCATAGCTGGTTTATGTCTGAGGGCTTTGTCAGGTTTCTCTTATTTGTCCTGTTCTTATGCTTAGCATATGGGAGCTGTAAATTCCTTGATTTTATTATTCTCCGTACTGTTTTTATGTTTATTTTAACCCCCTCATTCCTTAATACAGCCCATATTCTCCTGTGCCCGTATGTTACCCTTTTTCCTGATATTTCCAGTACCTTATTTATTATATTTTCAGGTATCCTTGATTTCCTATGCCTTGCTGTACTTTTCCTGTTATAGTAGATGTATGATCTCTGTATTCCTGTTATTTTAGAGAACCTTGATACAGGCAGTTTATCCCTGAGGTTATTCACTGTTTCCATTATCTCCTCCCTCTGTAATTTTTTTTTAATTCATCTATAACCAAAGCCTGGTCCCCTACTAATCTCTTCAGTTTTTCAATCTCCTTCTCATACCCATTGTTTACTCCAGAACCATAGAATCCCTGTTTTCCTGATTCTATAAACTTATCCCTCCATTTATAGAAGTTTGATACAGATACTCCACGCCTTCTGCATAGCTCTGCTATATTGTTTGCTGTAAATGATTCCATTACTATTGCTGCCTTTTCATCTGCTGTAAATTTCTCCATCATATCACCCCATTATATTCTAATTTATATTTATCCATTTCTATATATTCCACTTTATAACTGTCTAAATAATAAATGGTACGCACCAATGGCCATAGTTCTAATAACAAAATTTATGTATATACAATTTATAACTAATTTAATGGAAAATGATAAATTACCATATATTAGCGTTATCATTACTGCATATAATAGGAAGGAATTTTTATTGAATGCTATAAAAAGCGTATTAAATCAAACATTAAGCAAAAAATATTACGAAATAATAGTTATCAAAAATTTTCAGGATGATATGATAGATAATTATATATTAGAAAATAATATTAAGGGCATAATTAGCAAAGATCCGTCACTAGCTGGAAAACTGGTTGAGGCATTAAATGTTGCAACCGGAGACGTAATATCATTTTTAGAAGATGATGATTTATTTTTTGAAAATAAATTGGAGGTTGTTTATAAAGAATTTAGAAAAGACATAAATATTGTTTATTATCATAATTTATGCATACCTATAAACAAGCAAGGAAAAATTATAAATATTAAGAGGATGAAAACTCCATTAGACTTTAATATGTCATCTATCTCAATTAAAAAATCTATAATAAAAATCAGTAAAGTAGATACAATTAATATATCAACCGTATTGGATATAATAATGTATTTATATGCATTAGAATCCAATAAAAAAATAGTTAAAGGAAAAGAAAAATTAAGTTATTATATGGTTCATGACAGCGCCTCAAATATTCTATCCATGAATTTTGAAGAATATAAAAATTTTGTCATTGCTCAAGTAGATTTAAATTTAAAAAACTACATACTTTTCAAGAACTTAGTACATTCGAGACAAGGCATTAAATATCTAAATTGGCGAATAACACATAGTCAGATAGATAAATATATATTTGGTTCAGATGAATTCCCCAGCAAATTGTTAAATTATGTTATAAATAGTTTTGATAGTTTAACACGTCGAGTTGTATTATTTTTGTCATGTATTTTAATTAAAGTATATTCAAATTCTCGTAAATATGTCAGTTATAAAATGTGGAATATCCATAATAAATGGACTAATGAGATAATTTAAAATCTTCATATTTCTTTCATCTGCATAAGCGGAAAAAGTTTCACCCCAAGTTTGGGTCTTATATAAATTTAGACAACATTTTTCCTATTATCAGATCGGTTCAAGATACTAACACAAAAGCACGGGTACTCTTTTACGGTTGTGTATGTAATTATGTGTAAATATAAATTGTCACTTTATATATAAATGTAAGAGTTCGTAGTTTGAAGTTTATATAAAGCAATATTCCCAATTATATTTTCCCTTATGTCTATCTTCCTTTCCTGTTACCCATTCTCTATACCCCATCTCTTCCTGTACAGCTCTGCAAGTTCAATTACATTGTTTTCATTTACATCTATACTGGTATAGAATGAGAAATCATGCTTTTTAAGCGAATAGTATATATCTAGAGTTTTGCGTTAATTATATAGCAATAACTTGATTTAATTTATCTCTGAATTCCAGGACATTCCTCGTTGATTTGTACGGTTTCAGCATGGACTGCTTCACAGCCACAACGAACTGATCACCGTACTTATTGTATCCATCAAACAGTGTTTCAAGGAATTCAAAGCCCGTCCATCTCTTCCGTTTCTCTATCCTGTCAGGAATGCCGGGATATTTCTGCAGGGGCATTATGCTTGCAATTTCGAGGATCACCCTTCCTGTTACCATGAGACGGAGGTACAACTCTGTCTTGCACAGCTTCCTCAGGAAGATGTGGCCTAGCCCGCCCTGCTTAACATCCCTGTGCATAACCTCGATATCCCAGCGCCTGAGATATGCCTCCATGATTCGCTTCATGTTCCATTCTGTTCTGTTTGTTGCGTAGTAGCTTACCATTGACGCCTTCTGATATGACTACTTTCACTTCTCCCATGCCTTTTATCTTTCCCTGAACCCCCCAGACAGAATAGGTATTGCCTGATAATCTTATGGCCTGAGATTCCCTGTATGGCAGGGGCAGGGAATCAAGGGCGGTCCATCTCCCCCTGATCCTAATGTTCCTGTTTCCCTTGCTCTGGAATACCCAGTTCAGTCTCTTTTCATTGAGGAACGGCATGAGGCCTTTTGTGAAGTACCATGCGTCACCGGTTACTGTTGAGAAATGAAGCTTTGCCATGAGACATTTCCCAATGACTCCTTTCTGCATCCCAATCTTTGAACGGTATTTATCTCTCCTTTCATTATGGAGTCTCTCCTTTCTCCTGTATATTTCAGCAGATATGGGATATATGCCATATCTGCCTGACAGGACAGATGTTGCGAACTGTATGCCCCAGGCAGTCTTTCCAATGGAATGGTCAAATATCCATCCTGCAGCCTCAATGTTCTTTCCCGATTTCTCGGCAATGGTGTCGTCTATTGCAAGTATTCCATCATCTTCAACAGAATTGATGGTTTCAACAGTTTTCATGAATATCAGACCAGTGTCAATATTTGAAGAGAGGAATCTGTTCATGCTTGACTGGTTCACATGGCCTATGATGGTGGAGTTAAGGTGTGCCACACTTCTCCTTTGAGATGCCTGGAAGGATGAGATAAGATCCCCAAAGTGCCTGAACTGTCTTATCTCACCGAAACATGATCGGAAGGGGTCAGCCAGTTCACTGAGAATGTCAGGATTGGAATATACAGGTATTTCCATATGACTGACAAATGTTTGACACATTCATAACCATTATGGTTGAAATAATTATTTGTTAGTGTTAGAATAAAATTAATGCAAAACTCTAGTTCTATAATATGTACAAAATTGGCATTAGCTTTCTTTATAGAACCTATACTATCCCTTATAACTATAAATGAGAATTCATTTCCATATTTATCTTTACAGTATTTCAAATCCATTTTCTTGAACTTTTTAACCTTTTCATTGTCCTTTGCAGGTATAATATATTTCAACTTCATTGAATCCACTGCATTCATTACATCGGAATCTAAATATCCCCTGTCCATCAATACTGTATTTATCTTTATACCTGATGGCAATGCATGCCCTATAAGCATTCTAACTTCCTTAGCATTGCCAATCCCATCCAGCTGGTGTTTAACCATAGCTGCTAATGTAAATCTATTATTGCCAGCACAATCTAATGTAGCAAACCTGTATGCCATGTCTGTGCCCCTGAACTTATGGAATGGTGCATCTATTAAATATGGATTGCCCTTCCCTGTATATGGCTCATCATGCTCATCTATTGGAACATTTACTGGATTGTTGAATGCACCCAATCCTATCCCCATTTTAACAGTATTATCAATAAGCATTGTTAACATGGATATTCCATTGTTAATAGCAGCCTCATACAACCTTTTAAACATTATATCTGATCTGTTCCACTTAATTTAGGACAGTTATGTTTGAGAATATATAAAAATATTACTATATGTCAAGAGAGCGCTATATTCGTGATTATGACTATATATAAGAACATGCAGGTTAACTATCCAGGAAACTTAACATATCTGGCAATCCAGTAAAAATCATGAGGGCATACTGCAAAAGTATGATAATAAGGTTTGTCCGTCGAGATATAGAAAAATAAAGGATTTTATTAATCTAACCATATCATCAAAAGTGTCCAAATTTAGAGGGGACACACCAGTATCCATTGATGGCGTATGTATTGTAATTCCTTACATCCTTAACTCAGCACATTTTTAGGAAACAGTTCTGGTTTAAGTTCCAGGATTTCAGCAAGTTCCCTGACTTTCTTAGGTATTTCTGCCATTATTATTCTATCTCCAACATCAGTAAGGTATATCTTTGACAGCTGCAGCAGTGCATCCTTTACACTAATTTTATTATTGATTTTCTTTTCCTTTAATAGCTTCAAGAGCCTGTAATATGCAATGAGCGATATGAAAGAAACAAATACATATCCTTTTAAAGTATCATCATCCCTTATGTATGGTGTATCCACCTGTAAAAGATTCTTGAATACATCGAACGATTCCTCTATGTCATTCCTGAATTTATATAATTCAAATATTGATTGCGGCTTTTCCCTTACATTGGTGATAAGTGCAATCTTTCCTGCCTTTTCAGGCGAATATAATGGTTTCTTTCCTGAGTCAATAAGGGAATAGTACTCATTCTCCTCCATGGCCCTCAGCAATATATCCTCGAATACGTGTATGTCATAGTTTTTAACCGTCATGGATGTATATTTTATGGCTCTCTTACGGAACATGAAGAAATTATTGCTATTTATGGAATAATCAGGAAGCTTTGAATCCCTCTTCAATGGCGTTATAAAGTATAATCCATTAAGATCCATTTTTCCGAAATTATTGTCATCTATGAATCCACGGTCCATGACGAATAATGTTCCAGGGGAGAGTTCTTCCTCTGTCTTTCTTAATGTATCAATGTCTGCAACACTTCCCAGCACCAGGCGGATATAGCATGGCTCATTCCTTAACCTTGAAAATCCCATAATGGTCCTTATCATCGGGAGATTAAGATCGTTGTTGTTATGCCCGAACCCAGCCATCCTTATTCCAGGTGAATAGGAGAATAAGGCTGATGTATCATAGGCTATGATTTCATTCCTTTTCATCAGTTTCATATAGATACTCTTCTGCTTATCCTGGTTCTGGCCTATACGCTTTAACATAGATGACAATGATTCTGGTGATAGTTCATGTATTGTCCTGGAAAGCCATGTTTTCTCTATCCATGATTTTATGTACTTCAACGGCAAAGGGAATATTAGCCTGTTAAGGGAGAAAGCAACAATTTTCATATAATCATCAGGATATTCTTCCCTTAATAATGACAATACATCCTTCATAAGGGAGAATATGAGCTCAAGGTGGCCAATCTCATATATTCCATGGATTGATACAACCTCCCTTACTTTTTTAGGATTCTCTATGTCACCATTAATTACCTTTCCAACATATTTGGAAACCTTGTGCCTTTTACTGTGTTCTGAATCCCATACCATGCTGCTCTCATAAACGTAATTATATTTTCCAACCTTTTTTATCTCCCTTGTCATGTTCTGTATATAGGGGCACATATAAGCACATAAATATTTCGCTAAATACTGTATAATCATTCAAATGTTCCCTAAATAAGCTCAGAGTTTAGGCTACATATGTTCCAATATACATCTTAAGTGCTGTAGGATTCCATAAAGTATTTACAATATCCCCCGAACTGTATTTTGACTTTGTATGTATATTATTTGAAAAGATATCACAGATCTGGCATGAGAAAAACTTTTTAACCATATTGCCATTTAAATCCGGAGGGACTGTTTGTATTATCATAATTCAAAATTGTCCCCTCCAATTTTAATTTTGTCATCCATTTAATTTGCCTTTTAACACATAAAACTACGTAGATTTACAAAGAAATTAAATTGTATGGCAAGACATGCGGAGAGTCTGAAGGATCTTCTTTTGCACAAAATTTTACGTATAACCTTAAGACCATTCAAATATATTTCTCTATTATACTCTTATACTCCATCGCTACATTATTCCAATTATGTTCATTAATAAAATCATTCAGATTATTATCAAACAATCTATTTATATCCTTCATTTTTAATATTCTTACAGCTTCGTTTGCCATAGCCTTATAATCAAATTCATTAACAAGTCTAACGGCTTTTAAATTTTCATAAATTTTTACACCAGCTATATTATATGCTATAACCGGCGTATGTAATGCAAGCGCTTGTGAAATAGCCAATGAAAACGAATCACTATGGCTAGGATAAATCATAAGTTTCGATTTTGATATTTCATCGTACAATTGTTCATTAGTTAAATATCCTTTTAATATAATATTATCTTCAAGTTTATACTTTTTTACTATTTGTATGAATTGATATTTTTCGGTTTCTCTTGTAAAGTTACCTACAATTACCAATTTTGTATTACAACATTTTAGAATATTTTTTAATACTATAGGTATTTCGAATATTCCTTTAGTGTAATTCAACCTTGCAAAGTATATTATATAATTTTTTTTAACATTTTGTGTATACTTAATCAAATGTATATTTGAATTCCATATACCATTTCCAATTTTTAAAACATTAACATTATCAAATTGTATTGTAAAATTTTCCTGATAATTTCTATTAATAATAACAACAGCAACTAGATTTTTTTGTTTGGCTATATTTCTTTTTAATGCTTGTCTATTAAAATACTGATAAATCCTAAACAATAATATACGGTAATTCTTACTCAATTTAATCGTGTCATACACATACTTGCCAATATTACCAAAACTCAAATCGCCAAGTCCCTGCAAAACGTTTATGTATTTTACCCCACTCCTTTCACTTAATATCTTGGTATAGTTTTTTGAAAATATAGCATTATACATGTAATCAAAATCAATTAAAATATCAAGCTTTTCTTTGGAATAAGCATCAATAATTTCATCATAATTGTATCTATTACCATTCACTTCATGAAAATACTTTGTAATTTTAATCCCTTGATTCTCCAATTCATGAGCCTTTCGAATCAAAACTTCTTTTTTTGATTTATTATATATCTCGGGACTAGGCAAGTATACAATATTAAAATAATTATTTAATATTTTTATAATATTTATTGTATGAGTTTGTGCCCCTCCGTAACTTGAAAAAATGTCAGGACCGGTTACACCAATATTCACGATACTTGTATCAATTTCGTATTAATAATATTTCTCAAAATAATGTTTGAGATGATGTTTATAATCTAGACAATTTAAATGAACAGTAATTCAAAAATTTATTTGATAATCAAGAAAATAATAACGGTATAAAATACTTTTATCTGAGATTGCTAGAATCCATAATATAACACCATAATCAAATTATACAGATTAAGTCATTCAGGTAATGGAAAACTATGTTTTACTGAGAAGCTTTATATTATAATATTATATGCTATTAAAATGGAAATTCAGGATATCGATTTAACTATTGTTTTAGCAACTCTTAACGAAATAGATAATCTTCCACGGCTCTGTTCTGATATCGATTCAATATTAAAAAATACGAAAATAAAGTATCAGTTATTATTTGTCGATGATAACAGTAGCGATGGAACCAGAGAGTTTATTATAGAGTATTGCAATAAAAATAAATTATCAAAATATATTTTTAATGAATACAAGAAATCAACCCTTATAGCCAGATACCAGGGAATAAACAATGCAGATGGGAAATATATTATACTTATGGATTCAGATTTGCAACATCCCCCAAAATATCTCTTAAATATATATAACAGTTTATTGAAACATAATGATATCGTAATTGCCAGCAGATACGTTAAAGGTGGCAGTACCGGAAATCGCAAACCTATACGTGGCATTATATCACGTGGGGCATCTTTGATGGCACAACTACTATTGAAAAGCAGCAGGCAGATAAAGGACCCCATATCGTGTTATATTGGCTTTAGAAAAGGGCTGAAATTGGATATAGACGAAGGCTGGAGAGGCTATGAGATAGGTATTTTCTTAAGGGCTAGCAATAATAATGTTAAGGTAAAGGAAATACCTTATCGATTTGCGGAAAGGGAAAATGGAAAATCAAAAGTAACGTCCAGTGTAAAATTTTTAAGAGTTTATATAATAGAATTATTATTGGCAAAAAGAGTTGAGATAAGAAATTATAAACCAATTTTGTGATGTATATAATATAAAATTAAATTGTAGTAATGGCATTGTATTCATTTGAGATTATTGTTTGTTCTTATTGAACCTTAATATAAATAAAAAGAACGATATAGCAATGGCTATCCCTATTATTTTAAAGTATATTAAATCTATACTGATTAATCTATAATAATATAATGTAAATACTGAGTAGAACACAATAATAGATATTATTAAAGAGATCTCAATCAATTTTAGATTTAACCCATTTGTATTTCTATTCACCAGGGAACTCACAGGATAAACAAAAACAGATACGATAAAAATAAATGCGAGAATTATGTAAGGGTGCTGTAAAAGGGGATTTACTACTTCTCTACCGTTACTGGCAGAAACTGTGTATGAAATTCCCAGTGTCCCGTTCAATACGGTGGAATTAACGTATATATCTTTTCCATCAGTAGAGAAATGGTACACAGAATTACCTGTTACATTTAATTCAGTTGTCTTGCCGCCAATAGACACATATATGTTTGAAGCTTTATGAATCTTATCTGAGTTAAAAACAAAGGTTAATCTGGGTGCTAATTTTTTTTCTGTAGAGCTGTATATTTTACTGATAGAATATCCGTAGGAATCTGTGCCGGTTCCATTATATATTTTTGCTACATAGGAATGTGAATTTGTTGTATTTTCAACGGGAAATGTCAATCCTCCCGGGTCCCCTGAAGACCATAACCATAGATAGTAGGTTTTATTAGAATTTAGCTGTACATTTTTATAATTAAAATTCTCGTCAATCATATTATACTGGTTCTGGCCGTAACTATCTGTTGAAATTATTGATGATTTGTTTAATTGCGTTCCATGAAATGATGTGGTAATCATGGACTGCAGGATATAGTAACCATACGTCATATGTGAATCTAGGACAATATTGCTCAGCTGTTCAGAATTGTTCAATTTAAATGGATATACCATTGCATAGCTGTCATTTAAGAACAATGATTTATTAGCATTTGAATTTATGGTATGGACATCATTGCCGGAATACCTCAGGTGTAAAGATATATTGTTATTTCCGGGCGGTACGTAGCTGTTTAATAAATTTATATTTAATCGCTCTTCTGGGTAATACGTCGCCTCTGCCTTAGTGTAATTCAAATTATTTAATTCCGGCTTTCCTGTGTAACCTTTTTCATAAAGTGCATATGACCCTGAAGCTGCCAAAAATCCATAGTTATTCAGGTTCGGTGGATTTGTGATATTGAAAAGAACATAATTATTTTCAGGGCCATAAAACCATGTATTATATGCATGAGAACTAACTATAGGCAATTCATTTACTCCTGTGGTAACTTTCGCATTTGCCGGTATCAAGGAGGCAAGCTGGTCAACTCCATACTCGTTTGAGTTTACAGGTGAAACAGGATTGGTTACCATAGGTGCTATTACGTTTGATACCAATAATATCAAGGTCACTACAAGAGCAAGATAGGCGATCCTGTTTACTACTTTCTTCCTCTCGCCTTCTCCAAGCATACTGTGTATTTTATAAAGGCCTAATATGGCAGAAATAGCGGCGAATGGTATGATATATGAATCATAATAAACACCTATATTCCAGTATGGTGAAAATGTTGATATGGAGTATGTTAAAAACCAGGGCAATTCAAGGAATGCAAGTGGGCTGAGGAAGGACAGGAAGAGGAATGGGGCATTTAAATACATTAAATTATCTATTTTTGATGAAATATCTGTTTTAAAATCATTAAGTATAGCCGAAAAAGAAGAAATATTGGAACCAGCTATATTGCTTGTTATGGCATGTGAACCGTGTGAAAAGTATAGTATTAAATATTTATCTCCGTAAAAGAATGCTACAGAGATTATCAGCAATATTATTCCAATAGAAAAATAGGATTGTAAATTTTTAAGTTCTGACAAATGAGATTTTATTGTTTTAAACTGCTCTACAGGTTCTTTAATTAAATTTTTGATGCTGGAAATTTTGATTTTATCATATAAAAATAATAATATGAGATAAAGACCAAAAAATCCGCCTATTACGGGATTAAACTCCATTGTAGATAGGGCAATTACAAATGTTATTGCAAATGCTATGTATCTCTTTGCATCGAAGAAATAATATGAATAGATTATAAACCCCATGAATAAAGTCAATGTTTCAAACGGATTGTCATGTATGTATGGATTTAACAAGAGAACCATTGCCATTAAAAAAGAAGCTTTATCATTGTGCAATTTCTTCTGCGCCAACAAAAATAGGGGTATGCTGGAAGAATAAATCAATACACTCTGGATAATATATAAATTTATGAAACTATGCCAGACAGCAAAGAATGGTAACAACAATATTAATATTTCGGAAGCATGGACACTGAAATATGATCCACCAGGAACAGTATTGACAAAAGGCTGATGATAAAACGCAGATAATAGTGATTGCAATGACGTTGTTGTATCCACTATTCCTCCATTGTTTAAATTATATACATTGAAGATTATATACCATAAATTTATCAATATCCATAAAACCGTGAACGAAATTAATAAATAAAAATAATTTATTCTGTATCTCACTATCTGCATTAATAATGATTACTATTTAACTATTTTGAACTTCTTCTACAAAATTATCCATATTATAATAAAAATTTTTAAATGAAAACCTATACATCAAATCCATTATAGTTTTTACAATGTCAAAATCGATATTTTTTATCTGGTCCACCGCTTCATCAATGCTATTAAATCCATATCCATACTTTCCGTGTTCTATTATATCCTCCCATGGCCCGCCACTTTCAGGAACAACAGGAATTATTCCATATGACATCGCTTCCAATATTGATATGCCGTAATGCTCTTTCCTGTTC
The DNA here is from genome assembly GCF_002078355.1 of Ferroplasma acidiphilum. NCBI lineage: Archaea > Methanobacteriati > Thermoplasmatota > Thermoplasmata > Thermoplasmatales > Ferroplasmaceae > Ferroplasma > Ferroplasma acidiphilum. The sequence continues at coordinate 844,327 of NZ_CP015363.1, forward strand.
AAATGTATATATATTGAGGCTTTTTTTAATAATTCAAGTTTATCATGTTCATTTATATTTACCTTGATTTCCACATTATCTGGTTTATTTTGTATCAGATTTTTGTAATATTCTTCGTCTCCCCTGTTAAGTGCACCTGCTATTATAAATCTATAATTTTTTAACTTAACAGCGATTTTAAACAATTCTCCATAATTTTTGCGTATATCTATCCTGCCGATACTTATAACTAAATTTTTGACTTTAAAAGCTAAATCAGGTTTTTCTTTATAGCCAACGGGAATGTATATGACTTTCATAATGCCGGGTTTTATATTCAACAGAGGAAACAGTTTATTAGATATCTTCAGAGTGTAATTGCTATTAACGTAAAAATTAGCATTGTTATATAAATTATACATTCCACTTTTTTTAATAAAATTAAAAATTATTTTATTCTTGATATTTCCATATTCATCAATTATCTGGTCAAGAAAAGAAAATCCATGCAAAGCATTAATATCTGCTTTATACAGGAACATATTAGGGTGGTTATTGAATACTAAATCGAACTGGTTATCTATATAGTGTTTTAAGAATTTTTTTGTTTTCGCTACATAATAATATAAAGAGGGTAATTTCATGTTTTCCCTGAAATAATAAGGAGTTTGTATTATATTTTCATATTCTATATGCGTATGCTCCCTGTCAACAGCCAGATATGTCTGTCCATAATTTTTATTAAAATAGTCCAGCAGGAGTTTGGATAAAATCTGGCCACCGCCAATTCTAGAAAATTCGTCTATCAATAAGACTTTCATTAAAAGTTAATGCCGTTTAGATATAAATCAATTTAGCTCTGTTTATTGATTAACAGGATAAGGCGAATGAATTGATTTGATTCCTATAATATATATAATGTTGGAAGGATGTAAACATTTTCACAGCGAAGTTATAGTTGCATAATTTTCTGTGATACTCTTTTCTTCAGGATCAAATTAATAATGTTTTCATGTCGATTCATGTATTGTTATTTATATTTACATTAAACAGAAAAAAAGTTTTCTCTAAGCATCAATTATTTCTGTAAATAAATTGAATTGTGTATTTATTGGATGCTGTTGTAATATGAAACTAATTGTTTCTTTACAGCTGAAGAACTGTAATATTTTGCCCTTTCATAGCCTTTTTTTGTATAATATTCATGATTATCCATTATACTGTATACACCTTCTACATTTTCCTTTAATTCCTCGGGATTTATAAGCAATGCAGCCCCGTTTGTCACCTCCTTAAGCACATCTATGTTTGATGAAAGTACAGGCAAACCGGTACTAAAAGCCTCAACTACTGGATATCCAAACCCTTCCTCTTTTGTTGGGAGGAATAGCATGTCTGAGGCGTTATATATTTTATTGAGTTTTACAATATCTACATTATTAAAAGTAATGCTATCCCCTATCGGAGTGCCTACACGTACAAGTTTGAACGAGTCATCAAGATTAGCCATTACACGTTTAACCATTTGAAGATTCTTTCTCGGCTGGTCGGATGATATAGATAAGATAAGTCTTTTATCAAGTGGAAGTCCTAGCTCTTTCCGTAATTGCTCTTTGCCGGATAATGGAAAAAATGAGTCTGGAATGTAAGGTGGGATAACAGTAATATTTTTTTCGTTTACATTAAATTCCGATATTATTTGATTTTTGATGTGCGATGTCAGTGTGACAATATTATCATATTTCATATATTCTCTAATATATTTTTTTATAAAATGTTGCTTTATATTTTCCATCATGTTGTCATTTTCTACATTCCTGTGAAATGGAATGATATCATGGATTGTAATTACCATATTTTTATTTTTAAAAATAGGCTTTATAGTCTGGGATGTGATATGTATTATATCACTGGAATAATCTATAAGGTTAATTCCTGATTTGAATGCCAGCCCCTATATGGCATAATTCAATAAGGGCGATTTAAACCCGGTATACGGTTGCTTATAAAAACTATCTAAAAATTTGTGGTTAAAAAGAAACTGGTATATTTTGCTTTCCGGGGCTAGCAAAAGATAAAGGTCCTGTGCATATTTGCCTACCCCGGTTAATGTTGAATCAGTTGTGACATATGTAACCACTCTTCCTTATGAAAGAAATATATAAAAAACATTCCGATGATTATATGCGGTTGTTCCATTATATATGACATAATTTAGAATGATATAACCACACACATGTTAGCTTTTCTATTCGCAATTAAGGCTTTAAAGTATTGTCCTACATTTATTTTTTAATTTAAGCTGGCATATTATGTGTGTTCTCAAGAATCATTATATTTGCGGGACTATACCTGTTTATTATTGTATAATTGCCATTCATTAAACCGTTGTTAACAATAATTTGCAAAGAGTGGTTTTCTCCCTGGGTAGCCCAGAAAGAATTGTTCTGTATAACAACGTATCTAAATTCTGGGAGAATATTATAATATCCCGGAGACCAGGGAGTGGAATAGGCGTTTATGTCATTGCTAAAATATGGCATCAGTGAGTTTTGCGTTAGTATGTATGAATTGGGAGGAAGATTACTGGAAACATTGATAAGAAAAGAAGCAGCCCCACCAGAATTTTGCTCAAATATATCATTCATTGTACTGTGATCTGTGTGTTGCATGCCAGGGGGTGATAATAACCCGAATGGTATAGATATAACCAGCACCACGATTATCAATATACTTATAACAGGTATCCATATATTGTTATTATGTATTTTTGCAGATACTTTCTTAGCACGTAACCTTATAGATTTATTGTGCCTATAAATATACTTTCCAAATGATATTACATTATATGTACCTATGATTGCAGATATATATATCGCCCCTGATACCATAGCAGAATACTGGTAACCGAGCTGGTAATATGCTGCGTATGAGGAGGGCACAGCATACATAATATATGGTAATAAAAGAATTAATGATAATGGTGAAAACAGTGGAAGGTAAATATTTGATTTGAATAAAAGATTAAGATAAAATATTTTTACACCAGCATTTGTTCCTATAATTGAAGAAAATTCTCCAGGATTATGGAATAGCAATAATAACAATGCAAATGGTGAACTCACAGGTGTTCCCACTTCACCGGTTGTTGGCAATGCTGAGAATGCTGATACTCCAGATATATCCGCTTTCATAAAATCTGCAAATATCAGATATACATACAAAATTGCAATGAAAATAATAAAGTAGCTAAAATTCTTTATCCCGGTTGGTTTGGATTTTGCTGATAGCCAGGTACCAATTTTCTTTCCCCTTGATGTGTGGAGGAATAGAAATTCGTACAATAATAATATGGCAACAATATAAATGAAATTGGCATGCAGGCTTATGATGAACGCCAGGGAAATTATTTGAAGTACTCTCCTTTCTGTTAAAAAAGCGTAAAATGCAAGTAAAAAGAAGAACGGGAGAAATGCCATATTGTGGAATGAAAATGATATGAGGCTTTCTGTAAATGGAGAAAATTCATAAGCTAATAAAAAGCCGATTGATACCAGATAAAGCAACTTCATGGACTTTATATGGTCTTTTAATAGTTCCATTGAAAGTAGATATACTATGTATCCCCCCATTACAATAAAGAAGTCTTCATATATCATTAGAGAAAGTGGAGATGGGAATATGTAATATATAGGCACCTGGGTAAATTTAAAAATTGTGAAATGCTGTGCCAGTGTATTTTCACCTAGCAATGGTGAGTAAAACATCCCTTCGTGAATAAAAGTATAGAGGCTCTGTGCATTAATTCCTAAATCAAGGGCTGATGTTCCCAGCGAATAATACTGAAGGATAGAAAATATGGAAAATACTATGAAGAACGCAAGGGCTATTGAAAAGGCCAGAAAATCTTTTTTATGATCACGAATGTATTGAGGTATTCTTTCTCGCAGGTTCGAAAACATCTAAATCTATAAGTAAATATTATTAATTAATATATTCTTTTACTGCCGGCAACTGCATCAGAATTCTTATAACTGAGTTTTATGTCATACTGAATGGAGAAATACATTGGGGAGAAGCACTGAATAATGCTTCAATAAATTTATTAAATACAGATTAATAACAACTAATGCCATTTGAAATTACATCCGATCCTCTAATTAAAGATGTAAAAATAGTAAATAGTAAAAAGTTCGAAGATAACAGGGGATTCTTTGAAGAAGTATACAGGGAGAAAATTTTAAAAGATTTAAATATACAGAATAAGTTTGCACAGGTAAACCTATCGTTCTCCAAAAAGAATGTTTTTCGTGGATTCCACTTCCAGTTAAATCCTGCACCGCAGGGAAAGTTAATTACGGTAGTATCAGGCAAAATAATTGATTACGGAATAAATTTAAGGAAAAGCTCAAAATCGTTTAAAAGCCATGTAGAATATGAAATAACCACTGGTAAAATGATATATATCCCTGAAGGCTTTGCACATGGCTTTCTGGCCCTGGAAGATTCGTATGTGCTGTATTTAACCACAAACGAGTTTAACCAGTCCCTTGATTCTGGAATAAGGTATGATGATAAAGAATTAAACATAAGCCTGCCTGATAACATAATAATATCAGAAAAGGATAAAAAATTAAAATATTTAAATGAGCTAGCCCTGGATTTTTAATCCCATTTTAATTTCCATGGCTCCTCAGACAATGTATTGTTGCCAATCAATGGTTTCCACCATTTTTCATTGTTGATGTACCATTCGACAGTTAATTTTAAGGCATCCATAAAACTATATTCCGGTTTCCATCCAAGATTTTTTAATTTATCTGATCTTATGGAATATCTCACATCATGCCCTGGCCTGTCGGAAACATACTTTATATTTCCTTTCTTCCCCATTAGATCAAATATTTTCTCCACTATATCGATATTTTCCAGCTCATTATTTGAAGAAATATTATAAATTTCACCATATTTTCCCTTGAATAGCACAGTCAGTATAGCCCTGACATTATCTTCTGTATAAATCCAGTCCCTTATATTCCTGCCATTGCCATATAAAGGTATATCGAGGTTTAATAGATTTCTTATAATTGTTTTTGGAATTAATTTTTCAGGGAACTGGTATTTCCCGAAGTTATTAGATGTCCTTGTTACCATAGTTTTTATTCCATATGTCCTGAAATATGATAATGCAAGGAGCGAGGAAGCAGCCTTGGATGCAGAATAGGGCGATGAAGGCTTAAGCATATCCTGTTCCGTGAAAGATCCATTTATTGTATCGCCATATTCCTCGTCTGTGCCTATATTAATCAATACAGGGTCATTCTTTGATTTTCTTATGCATTCCAGCAAATTAAGAACGCCATTTATATTTTCTGAAACGAAGCTCTCCGGACTGGCTATGCTTCTATCCACATGTGATTCTGCTGCGAAATTTATTATGTAATCTGTATTATCAATTATTTCAGTTATATCATCACCTATGGATTTTTTAATAAATTTATAGCGTGAATCAATTTTTATATTGTTTAAATTTGAACCATATGATAGTTTATCCAGATTTATTATATAATCTTCATAATTATTATGCAGATAGTTAATAAAATTAGATCCAATAAATCCAGCACCACCGGTTACCAGGAATGTTTTCATAAGGGTTAATCAATAGGTTTTAAATTAAATTATCCATATTTTTTTTAAACTCATTTAAATTATAATCAAGGTCATCAAAGTTGAATTTCAGTATACCCTTTGCCTTTTCATTATTTAATGATGAATCATATGGCCTCTTTGCAATAGATTTTACAGAATTATAATCTGTTTTATTTATTAGAGCTTCATTTAACCCGAATTTATCGGCTATTTTTAATGCAAATTCATACCTTGAGAATCTATCACCGGAAATATTCAGAATTCCGGTTAACTTTAAATTTATTATTTTTAAGATTGAATATGCAAGCACGTTCGCATTTACCGGTGAATAATAATTGTCAAAGGCATTTACTTTTTGATTATTTCTTAACCTGTCTATTACATACAATGGAAAATTATTTTTTGAACCATATACGCCTGAAGTCCTTATTATCAACGAATCCTTATAAGAATTAACATAAGTATCGCCTATTAATTTTGACAAGCCGTAATAATTAACGGGATAGGGTATGTCATCCTCAGTATAATTTCCCTTATTACCGGTAAAAACATAATCCGTTGAAACGTGAATGAAGTATTTATTGTTCTCCCTGCAATAATTTGCAATATATTTCATAGACAAACCGTTTATGTAATATGCACTTTCAATATCAGTTTCACATTTATCCACACTGGTCATTGCTGCACAGTTAATTATTGTATCAAAGTCATATTTATCAAGAATATTTTCTATATTGTTTACATTCCTTAAATCTATGTCATCATGTGAAAGCGGTATGCTATTTTCCAAAATAGATGATAATGCCTTTCCCAGCTGGCCACCTGAACCAATTATTAAAGTTTTCATTAATAACATTATAATATTATTTTATTTATGTTTATATTCCTGGTAACTTTAAGAACTTTATTGTAACAAATAGTTAAATATATCAGACATATAGCCAATTTATGAAAGGGATTATATTGCATGGCGGTGCTGGCACGAGATTGAGGCCATTAACACATACAGGACCAAAACAGTTGATACCCATAGCAAACAAGCCGATGTCTCAGTATGTACTGGAGTATTTAACAGATGCTGGAATAAATGATATCTGTATGATACTCGGTGATATATCACCTGAAAAGGTAAAGGATTACTATGGGGATGGATCTGAATTTAACTGCAATATTCAATACATAGATCAGGGTGCGCCCCTCGGTATCGCCAACGCAATATCTTTAACCAGTAATTTTGTGGGGAATGATAAATTTGTAGTTATTTTAGGGGATAATTTAATAGAGGGCAAAATTAAAACGTTTATGGATAAATTTGAAAAATATAATTATGATGCTTTTATTGTCCTGACAAAGTCAATGCACCCGAAGGATTTTGGCGTTGCCGAGTTCCGTAATAATAAGCTTGTAAATCTTGTAGAGAAGCCAGAAAACCCACCATCCAATTACGTGCTTACAGGCATATACTTTTTCACCCCACTTATATTTGATTATATAAAAAAGTTGAAACCATCATGGAGGAATGAATACGAAATTACGGAAGCGATCCAGCTGCTCTTAAAGGATAATAAGAATATCGGATACGATATAATAGATGGATGGTGGAAAGATACAGGCACCGTTGATGATATACTTGCTGCTAATATGCTCATACTGGATAGAGGAAGAAACATTGAGGAAAGAGCCAATGTAAAAGGAAAAGTTGCAATTGGGAAAAACGTTGTACTGTCAGATGATTCACTTATCAGGGGTCCAGCTATCATTGGAGATAATACTGTTATACAGGATAAAACATTTATAGGCCCGTATACCAGCATAGGTGATAACTGCACAATAAAAAAAGCGTCTATTGAGAACTCCATAATAATGGACAATTCAAATATAGATACGGAAAATACAATAGTGGATTCCATAATTGGAGAGAATTCTGTTATCATGAATGCAAATTTATTAAAACCCGCTGGAAAACGCTTATTGCTTGGTGAGAATTCAAGGATATATATTTAAAACAAATTTTTCATATTTATAATACAATACTTTCATTCAAGAGAGGAGTGTAAAATGTTGCAGTATGAATAAAAGGATAGGAGCTCTTTGCATTAATATCAAAGTCATAGACTGATATTCCAAGTGAACAATATTACAGGATAGAAAAATATGTGAAATGCTATTATTAAGTTTCCTGTTTAACTGGCGCACACCATAAACAAACTTTGACACTTTCTGTTCATATATAGATAGAGTTTAGAACTATAAATCCCAATATAAAAGAAAACTTTTATATATAGTTAATATTACAATATAAAAATAGGAGGATAATAATATGGAGAGAGAAGAAAAGAAATTTGAAATTATAGTGAATGGGAAACCTAAACCCTGGCAAGAAATCACTATTAACTACGCACAGATAGTTAGTTTGGCATTTCCACAGACAACTAATCCTACTGATGTATTTACAGTACAATACAGTCATGGTACAAAGGAGCAATCTCGGGGAACTATGGTTGAAGGTCAGTCAGTAACAATTAAAAGTGGTATGATTTTTGATGTCACCAGAACTTTTAAGTCATAGCGCTGACCTGAAGCAACTTAGAGACGAGGGCTATGAAATAAGTATTGTAAATGCTTATCTTTTAGTCAAGCACGTACCGTATGTAGACAGTACGAAGAACATTGCATATGGAACACTTATTTCGACTCTTGATATAGCTGGCGATAAAACTGTAAAACCAAAAAGTCATGTTGCCCTCTGGGCAGGGTCTTATCCTTGCAATTCAGAGGGGATACAACTTTCAATGCTAGTAAACGACCCCAACAAGAATGAGAAGATATGTGACGGTCTTTATGCAACTCTTTCATTCTCACAGAAACTGCGCCCTGAGGGCTATAATGACTACTATGAAAAAGTTACAACCTATATTAAAATACTTGAGGGTTATGCTCACGTTATTGATCCAAAAGCGACAGCCAGGACTTTTCCAGTAATTCCATCTGATAAAGATACCTCAGTTTTCTGCTATATAGATACTGCAACTAGCCGTGCTGGTATTTCTGCAGCAAATGAAAAGTTGAAAACTGGTAAAATAGCTATCGTAGGATTAGGTGGTACCGGTTCTTACGTTCTGGATTTTATAGCCAAAACCCCTGTAGAGGAGATTCACCTCTTCGATGGAGATGAGTTCCTTCAACATAACGCCTTCCGATCTCCGGGTGCGCCCGCTATTGATGACCTCAAACAAAGGCAACATAAAGTTGACCGGTTTGCTGAAGTATATTCTAAGATGCGTCGTAATATATTTCCACATCCACAATACCTCGATGAAAATAATGTAAGTGAGCTAAAAGATATGAATTTTGTATTTCTTTGTATGGATGGACAAAATAAGAAAGCTATAATTGATTTTTTACTTGAAAATAAAATACCTTTCATAGACACGGGTATTGATATATATAATACCGATGGCGTTCTGGGTGGTAATGCACGGGTTACAACGTGTACCCCTGATTTTAATGGGCACATAACAAAGCGAATCGACTTCAAGGGAGATGGAAACAATGAATATGAAAGCAACATACAAATAGCGGAGATTAATGCTCTGAACGCAGCCTTTGCAGTTATTAAATGGAAGAAATTGTCAGGATTTTATTTTGATAGGGAAAATGAGTACAACACAACATATGGTATTATTACGAATAGTATAGATAACGATGAGCATAATGAAAAAAATTAGGATAATCAGGCCTGAATTTGTTGAATTTATTCCAGATGATATAAAAGAGGGTGTATTGTATATATCCATTCGCTATAACACCGCTACACATAGGTGCCCTTCTGGCTGCGGTGAAATTGTAGTAACTCCTATTACACCAACAGACTGGACTCTTATTTGGAATGGTGAATCTGTCTCGCTTTACCCATCGATAGGCAATTGGAGCCTACCGTGCGAATCACATTACTGGATACGTGAGAACAGAATAGTATGGGCCAGGAAATGGAATATACAAGAAATCGAATTTGCAAAAGATATTGATGATAGCAACAAGGCGTATTATTTTAAACATAAGAAGAAAAATTTAGATAAGGTTGATAAAAATAGATTAAAGTAATGCTGAACCGTAGAAACATCCAGTAGAACTAAATTTCCAGTTTGTCACGCCAAGCTTACGGACTTGCTTTATGCCATAATCCTATAAAATATTGTTATACAGACTATAATCGTTGTGTAAATAATGGATTGACTTTTAGAACATCTCAGGGTTTTGTAAATAATCATTTAATGCGCAAATTTGGTAATTTATTTATTTTTTAATCGGCAGCTCCAAAGACTATACAAACAATAAGGCCAATAGTAATATACCGCAAGATATTATGCAATTCAAGTTGACAGACTGAAGCATATCATTTTACAGAGATATACAGTGTACTGAAGTATTACAGGAGGAAAGGGGAACTTAAAGGTATATTAAATACTGGTTAACTCAAATGGCTAAACTTTTAAAGAAATACATATAATTATTAACTCGAGTTTTGCGTTTTGGTAAATTTTATCTATATTTTCACTATTTAATATTATGATCGATATACCTGTTGTAGATTCACCTGATGTATTGAATAGACTCCTTTTAGAATTCAGGCCATTATTTGGCAGGAGGCAGTTCAGGCAATTCTGCAGGTACATAGTCTCTGGAATAGCATCTTCAACAAGGTCATCAGCACATTTAAATGGAATATTTGTAGAACATACAAACCAGTCAAACCTTAACAGGTTTTTAAGGAATATACCTGCTGATGGCATATTCAATATATCATGTTCCTTAATCAACAGGAATTGTTCTGGTCCTGTTCTCTCCCTGGATGACACAATACTCCAGAGGAATGGAAAGCATATAGATGGAGCACAGTGGATCTACGACCATTCACAGGGAAAAACTGTATATGGTATGCAATACACTACCTCTGTAATATCAGGCAATGAAGGGATATTCCCATTATCCATGGAACTTAAAACAGATGATTCGAAGATAGACCTGCAGATAAATACAATAAAAAAAGCTATGGGTGCAGGATTGAGGTTTAGTACAGTTGTATTTGATTCCTGGTACTTTTCATCAAAACTGGTAAAATTCCTTGAAAGTATGGGAAAAGATTACGTAAGTGAAGCAAAGTCAAACAGGACAGTATGCATTGATGGGAAATGGATCAGGCTGAGGGATTATGCAAATACACTTGATCTGAAATCTATGAAATCATACACAGTAAATGGAAAAACATATTTCATGAAGGCAATAACCACCAGAATGAAAAATGCAGGTATTGTAAAAGTAATAGTATCAAGGAGAATAAACTCTTTAAAGTTCTTTGTTACGAACAGGACAGACTGGAAAGTTAAAACAATAATAGGGAAATACCTGAGAAGATGGGACATAGAAGTATTCCATGAGGAATTAAAGCAGGACGGGCTAAAGCATCTCTATCAGAGGAAACATGCCACTTTGCTTGGTACGGCGAAGATGAGCCTTCTGGGTGAGCTGCTTCTCGAAATCTCTGCAATCAATTCCATGGGGAACCATTTAAAAATCAGGAAAGGAACACCTGAACCCAGGCATAAGCAAGTGGCTATAAGCATTTTAACAGATCTGTTCAAAGCAATAGAGAATAAAGGGAGATCATTCCTGGATGCTATACTGAAGTCAATTGAAGAGCCATACAGGTCAACAAGAAATATTTATGGAGGTGCAATTAATAGTTAAATCGCAAAACTCGAGTTATTAAGCTAAAATTCATGCTATACAGATTGTAGTGGCGCTTTTACCGTATGCATTTTTTTCTTCACTTGGATATATAGGCATATTCGTTTTAAGCCTGTTATCCAGCCTTATAATTTTTATACCGGTACCTTATCTTTTTGTTATACTATTTGCTGCTTTAAGCGGAAGATTTGATCCAGGACTATTGATATTATCAAGCACCGGTGGTGCAACAATTGGAAAAATGGCCCTTTTCCAGTCATTTTACAGTGGAGCTGCGATTACAAAGACTAAAACCAGGGAAAACCTTACTGCCTTTCAAACGCTTGTTTCCAGATACGCCTGGATTGCAGTGTTTATAGTGGCAAGTACTCCATCTCCAGACGATATTGTTTACGTTCCACTTGGAATTGCAAGATACAGTAGAATACATTTTTTCACTGCACTGCTTGCTGGAAAAACTGTAATTACTGCCCTAACAGTTCTTGGTGCAGGCATATTATCTCATTCTGTGTTTGGCTCCCTGATCCTTGGAGAAGATAAATATAGCACAATAGAAATTATTATAATAGGAATAATATTTGCAATCCTGGCTGTGCTTATAACCTATATTATAAATCGCATAGATTGGAAAAAATATATTGACAAACATGCTTCCGTGAAATCCAGAAAACAGAAATTGCAGTAAGGAAAATGTAAATTATAATTATTTGCCACTTTACATTATAATATCACGAATCGAGTTCCTGTATAAACACCACAATATAGAAAAAGAGTTATATTGGTATAGAAATACCAATTTTTCTTACAAAGGTTTAGATAAAAAAGAGAACATACGGAAAAATATCTAAAAGTATATCAATTTCCAATATCTATATACATAGTTTATATGCCATATTTTATATATAACTATGCGATGTTTTGTTGCAGATGCATTATAAAGTATTGGAGTACGCATACTGTATAATTTTAAAAGGGGGGAAAATGGGAATACTGAAGAATATAAAGGAACATACCAAAAAAGAAGCTGTTAATAATTATTCTGTTTCCGATGTAAATAAGATTGTAACTTTATTGCTTAATGCTAATAGTGTTAAAATAAGAAATAAGCCTAAAATGGGTGAGCAGTGTGTGCCATCTGTAGATTTAATAACAGGCAAATTGGTATACCAGTGTACTGTAGATAAGAAATAAGTCTTTATAGTGATAATATTTGCTTTTTTATTCTCCGGGAAATTTACAAATACTAACTAGGAGGTTTTATTATGACCATCCTGCCCGAGAAGACAGAAAATATATAACAGAAGAACTAACTTTTCAAAACACAGACAATAAAGAAATTAAGGAAATCATCCTGGAAATTGATGAGTTTAGAGATAATCTAAGAATCTCGGATAAACACAATATAAACATCGGATATCTGCCGAAATATGAGGTAATAAAAAGATGAGAATCCAAAGGCGAGATTAGTCAAGATCTAATTAATAAGGTAAAAGATAATAAAATTTACCTATTGTGGATTATTTTAAATGAACCCTTGTCGCCAGGCGACCAACAGATACTATCTATGAAATATGTTAAACAACAGGGAAGACAGGGTAAAGGAAGAAAATTGGGCATCTTTTTGAATGAAAACATAAAGGATAAAATCATTTTTTACGATATGGAAACTATAACTATTGGTGCAAACTGGGCGGAGGGATTATCTGTTGAAAATTTTCCTATATTTGCTATAACCAAAAATAAAAAGATTTTGTTTTTTCTTCCACCACCTAAATCAAGTACCTATAAAAAGTCAGATAACATTATATTATTGCCAGATTATACAATCCATTTCCGTATAAATAAGGAATCCCATTTTTTTCAATATTCTATATCTCAAAATTTAAAAATAAATTACGATATCGATTATATTTATCATACTTATTTTATAGCGCCAGAGAAGGATGAGAAATATCTAATAATGTCATTACTGATGTTTATGTTATTATTCCCATTTACAGAACTATTATTTCTAATATTACATTTAAATAGTTTCTCATATTTATTTGATATACTGGAAGTAGAGGTAGTTCTTATTTTAACAACTAGCTTTGCGCAGCTAAGAACAAAATTCATCAACTATAGAATATGGACTGCAATATCAATAATATTGATGGGTATCTTATTTGTAACTGGCTTAGTATATTTATTATAATGTATCCATAATCCTTAACTCTGTAAATTTATAGGGATTATGGTTTAAGTTCCATGATTTAAGCAAATTCAACATCCTTTCCAGGTATTTTATCAAGTAGATGGTAAGAAAATAAGGATTTAACACTTATCTATTTGCGTTTCAAATTCAGTTCCCCAGAGGTTTATATTTCATCCATATCTTTTTTATATCATTTCAGTGTACACTATCCTCATTTTTTAGGGTCTTGTCCAATGAAGGTTATTGTGCATGTGACAATGTCGTAATTGGTATACTTCAGGAAATTATTTTATAGAATTTTAAATAATTATTCTGTAATGTTGTTATTATCTCAAAAGCCCGTAACAGGCTACTTTGATTATCTTTCTCTGTTGTAAATTGTCTAGGCAAATCTTCCGGTAATTCGTGTTTCGTTCCATATATTTTTATAATATCATTAAAATGTTCCTTATTAATCTTAAAATAATGAGCTGAAAAATTTCCTTCGTCTCTAATCTTAAAGAGTTCATCGGTTTCATTATTGGTTAAGAATCCTTTATCAATTATTTCTTTAATTCTTCTGTCCACTTTATTATATTTTTTATAACTAGTAATACCATCAATAGGATTTATTGAAATTAATCTGTTTAAATTATGATCATATACCGGTTCCATAGTTATAGAAGCATAAGTTGCTGCATCTATAGCACTTCTAACCATTACCATAGAAGAATCAAATTGGCCATATCTATATGATTCTATGGCCTGAATTAACGTTGTGGTTGTATCCTCGAATACAGTTAAAATAATGTCCGATTCAATGCTGGCAAAGTCGCAATTGTTAAAATATTTTATTAGCAATTCATCAGCTTCGAAATCTCTTTCCTTTCTGCCTATTTCTCCGCGAGTATTATTCAGGTATATTCCACTTTTTATTTGTTCTAAACAATTATAATATTTTGGCTTATCTTTCATATATGTGTATCGAGCGTAGATATTTATTAATATTTTAAATAGCGTAGGTTGCAATACAGAGGACTAATATAGAACGCACCAATAATATAGCATATTTATCAAGTATGTCTTTTTTCAATTTCTCTCATTTAATTGTTGCTGTTTGGTATATGTTCATTTCTCTGAATGTATTATAAAAGGTTATATCCTAACTCTTTTATCAATATCTCTGATTTCTATATTGTGTATGTTTGTATCCTCACATTACATATATTGTTATCCCGGTACTCAGAAGAAGCACACGTTCTTGTTATTTAATGATTGGATTCATTGATAACGCTAGAGTGTATATTTAGACAAAACGCTGTGGTGATTGTTAAAATAGAATATTATCGAATCAACAAGGGAAAGATTAAAAAAGGAAAAACATTTAATGTTTATAATAAGACAAGGGTGAATATGAAATGACAGAAAATAAAATTGAATCCGATTATCTATTGTCCAGGATTAATGAAATGTTTAAGATAGTAGATATCTCCAATAAAATAGTTAGCGCCAAGAATGAGGAAAAAGCAAAGCAGGTTCATGTGCTATGGGATTTTGATAGAGTTCCAATTGAAGATAAAGATGGCAATATTAAAGAGTATTATGACTCAAATGAGGATAAAATAGTACAAATTATACCGGCTGACCTGGTCTCAGAGTCTACTGGAATATTGAAAACTTTGAGCAGTCTTTATCCGAATAAGTTCTATTTTGTTTTAACAGGCAATAAAATAACACACATTGTTCATTATTCTGACCTTAATAACCCAATAGTTTTACCAGGAATTTATACTCTAATAGCTTACTGCGAAATAAAAATACGTGAGTATGCCAGAGAAAAGAATACATATGGCAATGCCGATAGCGATATTGAGAAACTCTTAACAGACATTAATACCAGAAGCTCTATTAAAATAAATATCAGCCGGGCGAAAAGCTATCTTATAAAGAAAATGCGCGCAAAAATTGAGACAAATTTACTCGATGAACTAGATTTTGATGATGAACTCATATTGTTTAGAGAACTTAGTTTAATGCTTAATGATGAACGGTTCAAAGAATTCAAAAAATGTGTGGTTCTTAGTGATAATACAATAAAGTCATATTATGCCCTCAGGAATGATATAATGCATTCCAACTATCAGATGATAGAAAAGCAAAGTCATGACATTGAAGAATTGGGTGCATTCATAAACGCTTGCCAGAAGCTCATATCTTACATAGAAAGTATATCTGACTGAAACAATATATACTCACAAAAATTATGATATGCCAAATAATTTATGGCTGGACATGACAAGGGCAAATAATTTAAAAGTTCCTTGCTGTTATTTTTAAACCGACATAGTAGTAATTATTCTGCAAGTGCAGGGAAAAATGGTAGAATAAGTGGTATAATTACTTATTCAGTAGAAGCAGAATATTAAAATTTGTTTAAATCAAGATTTTGGCATAAGGTAATAAATAGACAAATCACGTGTACTCTTTCCCTTCTAAATTGTATATATATGAATAGATGAGTTTTGCTCAACAAAATAAAAATTACAGTACAGATTACATAATTTGTGAATACTATATACAATTTTTTTTCTCGCAGTAGATTGGGGTATCCATCTCCAATTTTAAATAAAGGAGTCTATTAAATGGCCGACAACAAAGCCAGCAATCATGCCAGGTAGTACACCCTCTTCTTTGCCTATAGCATGACCAATGAGGCCACCAACGAATATTCCAACTATCTTTAAATTACTGTTACTCATAAAGTTGTATTTCATAGTAATATTTAAATATTTCTAATTATATAATTATTTTTTGAACAGATACAGATATAATTTATCCTTTACCCTTCTTTTTTCTATTGGATTTCTTTACTCCAATCCAAATCCTAAAGCTTATTAATTTGAGGATTGCTACTGGTGATGATAATTTATCTTGCTATTTTTTATGGTTTCTCTATCGTATGTTCTGAATGCGACTTTATAGCCATTTTTAATTGTTTAAAGTAGGTTTATAGTATCCATGTTTTATTGTTTTCATTAAGTATTTGTGATAGCTATTTATCATAATTGATAAACTATATGTTATAATATTTTTGGGCGTTTAACATATGTTATTAATTGCTTTCTAGAAACTTAAACTGCCAAACTCTAATGAAACTTAAAAAAATATTAAATAGCTTACTGGTATGATTTTATGATTATGATAAAGCGTGTGACGATAAAAAACTTTTAAGGGATAAGTTCTCTGAAATTTACACCTAAAAAATTTAATGTTCTCGTCGGTAGAAATAACACTGGAAAAACTTCTATTCTTGAAGCTATTTCTATCTGCATGAACCCATATTTAATATATAATTTATCCCGGAATAAATATCAAAATTCAATTATTAATTATTTAAGTGACAACTCTTCGATTAAGATTGATATTGAAAATAATAAGGTAAAGAAACTTAGTTTTCGAAAAGCAACTCCTGATCAAATTCTTAATCTGCTTAAAAACGATTTGAGCGAGTTATTCAATAAAAAAGATGAAGTATACATGGGTATTAATAAATATATTGCTATTGAAAAAATTATTAGAAATATTGATAAAAATAAAATTTATCAGGCCTCTCTTGATTCGATAATAGTTTTAGTTAACTATTCAGATCATCAAATAATTTTAGCCGGGGAATCATATGGGGATTTGCTTACATATTCCCTATCTAACTTATATGATAACTATATTTCTCAAAATGCAAAAGACCCAACAACGCATACCTCAAATGGAGATATACCAGAAAACGAATATATGATGAAACATGAATATATGATAACTATGCTAAGTTATCATCATGAATTATCCAGGAAGAATTCACTTATAAAATACAAAAAAGATAATGTAACATTTATTAAAAACGCATTAAACTCCACGGAACATATTAACTCAAATCAAAAACTTGCACCACAACTTGAGAATACAATTAAACATGATAATATTATATCAAATCTGAAAAGATTTAATTTTGACTCGCTCGTATTAGATACTGAAGATGGTGATAAGGAAATACCTATGGAATCTATGGGTGACGGATTTAAATCTCTTATCTATATTCTTGCAAAGTTATATGAAAATGAAAGTAACATAATTTTAATTGAAGAACCTGAAAACTACATGCATCCCGGGTATATAAGAGAACTAATTCATTATATTATTTCTCTGGCAAATAACAGTGAAATTCAACTATTTATTATCACACACAGCCAGGACTTTCTTTATATGTTAACATCCGATAGCGATTTATCTGAAAATGATATAGAATTTTTAAAAAAGGAGCTTTTAATTTTACAACTTTCCAGGTTTAAAGATAACATAATATTATCCAATTTAGATTACAATGATGCTATTTCTGATATGGAAGACCTGTTACTGGATTTACGGGGAATATAATTGAAGAAGCTTATAATGCTAGAAGGTGGCCATGATTATCAATTTATAAAATTTATAGTGAAAAATAAATACGGTGAAGGAGATATATCAACTTATAACCGTAAAGATGAAGATAAAAATCCAAATAAAACAGAGACTAATTTTTAAGAAACTTCATCCAAGATAATCAATATAATATTAGGAATCTTGCAATAAAAATTGAAGGTGGAAAGCAAAATCTGAAAAACTAATGGCAAAATCCCTACCGCTAATTGTTCCGGGAATAGAGCAATTACAGTTAATTTATTTAACTGACTTAGATCATAAAGAAGCATTTGATACGATTAATAAAATTAATGATGATTTTAAGCGCTTACTTTTAGGTATTATACAATATTTTTCCGAGACTTCAGTTTATGTTTTCATCAAATAAGAGACAATAACTTTTTGATTGATGCTCTGCCTTCCTTATGAGAAATACGATCAAAGGTTGAATTGTCTGCTATAATTCCTTGCTCCAGAAAGACAAGTAAGAAAGCTAATCTAGATATAATTGAAGACAACCAGTCAAATCTGGCAAACCGGCATGCGTCACTCTTAAGTAGAGCAATGACATCTCCGCAATCCTTGCTGAATTACTCCATTAAGTGTTCTCTATTCGGAGTAGTGTCATATGATAGGTCATAGAGTCTGTCCCATGCCACTTTTAATTTTAACAGAAGGAGCATTGAAATCTCCGGGACTATAACTTGAAACTCTGATTCAAAGGTATAGGAAATATTTTTTGTAATAGTCTCGTATTTTATTTCAGACAAATTTAGTAATTTATCAGTTCCATGGAATTGATCTTTATTTGGTAAAAAGTCAAGATAAATATCTCCAGAATCTAAACTCTTTAGATATAAAGTATTGCCGGCAGAATCTTTTCCTTTACTGTAATTCCGCTTTGAGTAAAGATGTTCTTTTAAATGATACTTGAAACAACCAGTAGCAATAAAATCTATATCGAGTGAATATTTCCATGGATTAAATGAGTGAACCGCCCATCCACCTATAAGAATGATACCGCCCGGCCTAAAAGTTTCGTAAGCAGTGCTCCAGCTGAATATATGCCTGAGTTCTTCGAATGAATCCCGGGCAAGAGTCGTATCTACACCTTCTTTATTTTCCATTTTTATTCACCAAATCTTTTGCAGCAATCCGACCATCCGTACCCAATCCTGCAAGATTCAGTGTGTTCTGACATACGTCAACACTTCTAATGCTTTTAAACGTAGTGGAAGATTTCATGATATGCCTATCTGGTACATACACATTCAAGTGACATCCATTAGCTTCCCTTTCTGAAAATGGTCTAATACCTTCTCTGTCCGATGGATTTCGCAGGTACATATATGCTGTATCCTTCCTCATTATGGATGAACCGTATGAAAATGCAGATGAATGTGCAGTGAAAGCATAATTAATTCCAAGCCTGTTTAAATTGAGAGCAAGCTCATTTATACACCGCGATGCTGTACTGAAATTAGTGGTTACAGTCTCCAGCAGCAGGCCTTCCATGGCCCTTTCCCACGAGACCAGATTGAAAAGCTTGTCCATGTCTTTAATTCTTAGACCGTGATCTGCAGTCACGATTCCAGAGTCTATAAGTTTATGAATTATATTATTTGTCCATCCATAGGAAACACCAGTTTTCTTAGAAACAGAAAGGATATTATCTAGCTTGTCCAACAATACTGAACAGACAATTTTCCATGTATTTTTTGAAGTGAGTGTTGACGGGTTTGGTTTTGAGTGTATATAATGAGCATTTATGACGTATTCGATTTTCACCGGAGAGAGGAATTCATACAGTTTTCGAGGAATAAGCAAAGTCTCTACACCAAGTCTGATGGCAAGTTCCTGGATGCTATACTTCAATGATTTCCCAGCGCAAACCAATCTTATTGTTTTCTTACCCACTAGTTGTTTATCTATTAAATGTGAAATGGCGTATATTTGGTAAATCGTGTTTTCATCTATTCTAGGCTTGAATTCAATAAGGGTCATAGTATCTCTGGACTCAATTGCTAAATCTATCCGGAATTCCCTTTCTCCAACACGTATTTGGTATTCCAATTCTATTTTTGCATCAGGCTGGATTCTAAGTTTCACAAGTATAAATTTATTGATCAGTTCGATATTTTTTCCGTCCTATTATCTGGATTTAGTGATAATTTATTAATGTCTCACTGATAACTATCAGTAAATAGTGATATCTTAAATAATTATCAGTGATAAAAATCCGGTGGCCCGCCTCATTAATTTAAGAAATTGTGAGTAAGAATATGTAAAGCTATTAAAATATTTCAAAAGTACACTATACTAGAGATTATTGTCAATTGAATTGACCTACAGATTAACCGTTTCGGGAATTTAATTCGCCGGGTTATAGATGAAAAATGTAAGGCCACTTATAATTTATATTTATTAAATGTTGTATATATCATTATTATGTAAAATTATAAATATGCATTATTATTAAGATATTATGAATAATTATATGTTACTGGATTCAACTACATACATCTCAAATGAAATCATGTCAAACAATTACTACGATATTAAAATAAATAACAAAGGTAATTTACTTACATTTGATTTTAAAAAGGAGAGCAGTAAATGGTTATATGGCGAATCGGATGTAGAAATGGGTATAACTGATAATAATTCATTAGCATATATATCAATTGAAATAAAGAACGGATTAACAACACAAGAATTAAAATTATTAAAAAAGGTAATAAAAAATGAAGATAATAAATATAATGTTCAGGATAGCGGCAGTATAAATACGATAAATTCTTTTTTAACTGTAGCATATGATTACCCTAATTTTAATGATAAACGTGATTACTATGCTATTAAAATAAATAACAAAGGTAATTTACTTACATTTGATTTTAAAAAGGAGAGCAGTAAATGGTTATATGGCGAATCGGATGTAGAAATGGGTATAACTGATAATAATTCATTAGCATATATATCAATTGAAATAAAGAACGGATTAACAACACAAGAATTAAAATTATTAAAAAAGGTAATAAAAAATGAAGAGATTAAATTTATCTATTAAAAAATATGAATCTTCTCTGTTAACTATTCCTGAAATAGATTTAGATGTGGAATATAAGATAGCTTCTGCGGATGTTGTATTGATCGGTGAAGGGTTAAATCTATCAAAACTATTTCTAAGCATTATAAACACAAAATCAAAACGGGACAAGCCTTATAACGGTATTATTTCAAATTCTATTAAAAATGAAGATTACAAATCCTCAAAATTTACTTTTAATAAACCGGCGTTTGCATTATTTAAAGATGATACTAATCTGGAAATAGAAGTATACGCAGAACCTGTGTATGTAAGATTTTCGGATAAACATTTAAATAGCTTTGGAGTCCCATTATTCAATATAACCGGTATTGGCGGTGTTAAATTTACTGAAATTAAGTGAACATGCAAAAAACCATAAAAATGATATAAATAATTATATTAAGAGTAAAAAATTTGATAAAAGGATAGAAACGAAAATATTAGATATGGTAAATAATGAAAATTTCAACTTCCTTTTGCAATATTTTAATGAAGACGAATTTATAAATCAATGTATAACAGAGAACCCGGACAATTATTATAATGAGATAAGCAGATACCATGCAATTTTAAAAATTAATGTAAACAATAAGACATTATACTTTAGCGTCGTTTTTGCCTTAATATCTGCAAAATCCGGATACTTTGAGATTATTACCATGTTTCCGGATAGAACTGGAGATAATAAGAAATATATAGAAATAAATGGTAATGATATATGCAAGTTTTTATAACGCTTTAAGGGCTTATAACAGAGAGTCTATGGACTATAGTCCTTGTTACGTTCAGGGATTTTTTAACATTTCCTTTAATTTATGTATAATGTTTATATATACTTATAATTAGTTTTCAATGAAATCCTTTAAGGTAAAAGTTAATCCAGAGGTCTTAAAATGGTCAATACAAACAATGAATATACCTGAAGATAAAATTATAGAAAGCGTACACATAAACAAAAATACACTTAATGAATGGCTTTATAAGTATGGTAGACCAATATATGTCCAATTACAGAAATTTTCTAAACTTTATATGTGTTCATAGTAGTGGTATTTACAGGCCAATATATCAGGATAGAATTTACAAATTTGCGTAGAAATTTATCGAAGAGAGTTCTAGATAAATTGATATAAAAGATCCAATGATATGGGGTGCATTTACGATGTTGTCTGTGAATTTTGACATATTCTGTTCTTTCCAGAGACAAATCAAAATCTAAAAAATGTTGATTATATGAAAATATAGATCTCTAAACTGGAACGTACGCAAATTACACAATACTAGTTTATAAATATATAAATCACTGTAACAGAAATACCCATAAGGGCATTACATTAATATCATCATGTTCTTCCTTATCGTATGTTACCATCAACGGTTCAACATTCTCGTATTTTTTTGTAAATAATTTTAATTGTTTCATTTCTCTATCTGTTTTTTTAATCTCAATAGCTTTTATTTTTTCCTCATGAACTTCAATAAAATCAACTTCATAATTATTCCTGTAGAAATAATCTGTTTTTATTTTCATCAACACCAGATTTTCCATAATATATGGGTAAAGATCGTTGAATTTATCTGATAATGCAAACACAATATTGGGTGTTATAGGATAGCATTTTTTTAATTTCCTCATAGTTATTGATATATTTTCCCTGTAATTGTAAATTATTCTTATTAAGAAACTGTACTCCAGATATTCAAAATAATTTGAAATTGTCCTCTGGTCCTTCCCAAGATTTTCTGAAATACTCCTGAAATTTAACATCATTCCCGGCTTATTTGCTATAACATTTATTAATGACCTTAACAGAGTTAAATCATTTACTTTGAACTCCTCTACAATATCCTTGTAAATTATCCTCTCTACCACAGTTTCTTTAATATATTTCCTTGCGTAGTCATCATCCCTGTTTAAAGCAAGCTCTGGAAAGGAACCGTATTTTGAATATATATCGAGCATTGGCATGATTTCATTTTTATACAGAATATAATTATGTTTTATTTCTTCTATATTGAAATTATTCATTTCCAGAAATTCTGGGAAACTTAACGGTTCTATATAGAAACTCATGATTCTCCCTGCCAGGCTTTCATTCGATCTTTTCCTGATTGAGATAGAAGCCGATCCTGATAATATAAATTTTATATCCGGGTATAGATCATAATATACTTTTATTTTATTCTCAAAATCTTTTAACTTCTGTACCTCATCCAGGAAGATGTATATTTTCTCACCAGTATTATTAAACAATTTATTAATAATATTATTCTGGTACACTTCCATTATATCATCCAGGTCATAATTCGTATCATCAAATGAGAAATACAATATATTTTTAGAATCAGTTTTATTTAACAATTCATCAATTAACTGGTACATTATTGTTGTTTTCCCCATACGCCTTAATCCGTACAGTAAAATCATTAATCTGTTTTCCATATATTTATTAATTTCATTATATATTTCTCTTTTAAAGTTTTTTAACAGTGCGGGCCTTACCCTGCCCGTTATCCACCAGTCATTGAATTTTTCAATATCTGATACATCCATATTTACATATTTTAATATGTTATATAAATTTATTACATCATAATGTCATTAAATCATCAAAATAATAACATTATTAAGTAATAAATAATGTACTAAAATGCCTTAATATTTTCGATCTATTGCAATATATAGAGACTGGAGTTGCCAAATATAACAGCTTGTGTGCAATAGCGAAAAACGCGATAATTTATTTATATGCATTCAGAGTCTACAAAAAATGGTTAATAAGACCTGAAGACATACAATAACTATTGAGATGGGGCGCTCGAATAATTTTATACGGACTATTCAATATACTTCACCGCGGAGGGTATAGAGGTGACAAAAAAATATATTTACATTGGCGAAAGCAGTGACTTAGGGTTATCAGAGGGGAGTCCCAGAGTTGTAATAATATCATTACTTATTACTGATAAATTCAATAATAGTGATACACATTATATAGAATTAATCGACAATAATAAATTCCCACAATACTGTATAGATTTATGAAAGAAAAAAGAATGGACCAGTGCAGGCTGGTACTTTCTCTGTGCACCTCAAGGTACACTTGACCAGTCTGTCTTACCTGTTAATAAACATTAATGAACCTGATATAAACTTAGCTGCAATTTTTAAGGTAATTTTTCAATTCATTATCTAACATATATCTATCACTATTGTCTAAACAATAAACCTCAATTTATATTTTAGAGTGCCTAAGTTCATAAACATTTTAGTATACTTTCAAGTAATATACTTTCAAGTATATGATATTCATTGATAGAATAAATGAATTAAAAGCGTTAAATGACAGGTATGACAGCGGCAAAGCAGAATTTATAGTAATTTATGGTAGGCGACGTGTTGGCAAAACTGAACTATTGAAACAATTTATGAACAATCATGATTGGATAATATTAACCATGTGGAATAATCGACAAAGATATAATTTAATAGGTTCTTTAAACTATTAAGTAATTTTGACGACTACGTTTTAAGCAAAAATTCACTGAATAATTTGTTCCTCTATTTAAATATTTATGTAATAAATCACTAAAAGAATAATTAGTATTTGTAATTGATGAATTTCAATATCTGGTAAAAACTGATAGTTCATTATTATCAAAATTGCAGGGTTACTGAAAAAATGCAAAAGTATTACCATTATTTTCTGGCACTGATTGTTTCAATAAAAATTAATACAATCAATCGATAACAATAGGAAAGCCATGGCAAAACACATTATGAAGGGATTTGACAGTTTATTACCCTATAAGTCCGCGCTTTCCATATTCAAGGGAGAAAAGTGGACCTACCCTGATTCTATCCAGCTCACTCTTGATAGTGCAGGTGGAAAAATTTCATCCGGGGAAATAATATCCACTGTAAATATCCCTGATAAAAATAAATCCGCAATGGATGGATATGCATTAAAATCAATAGATACTTTAAATGCTACACCGGCAAATCCTGTTAAACTGGCACTGAAAGGAACTATTGCAGCGGGGGATACTCCAGAAGAAATCGTAAAAGATGGGACATGCATGGAAATCTATACCGGTTCAATAATGCCTGAAGGCAGTGATGCTGTAGCAAGGGCAGAAAATTGTGAAGTAATTGGAAATTGTATCTATGTTTATTCTTCAGTAAATAAAGGAGAAAATGTTGCACCTGCTGGTGAGGATTTAAAAACAGGTGATACAATACTGGGTAAAAATAGTTTGATATATCCGCAGAACCTTGCGGCCCTGAAATCTATCGGAATTTCTAAGGTAAATGTCTATGGCAATATCTCAATTGGCGTTATAAATACAGGAAAGGAACTTATAAATAAACAGATAGAAAACTCAACCGGCATGCTTCTAAGGACATTTTATACCAGCAGCTTTACAGAAACAATAGATGGGGGCATAGTGGATGATGATGAAAAATCCATAGCTTTAGCTGTGCGTTCCATGATAGAAAAATGCAATATACTCATAGTCACAGGAGGGAGTAGCCTGGGAAGGAGGGATATGACCACCGATGCACTCTCTGGCGAAGGAAAAATGCTATTCTCGGGCGTATCCATAAAACCAGGAAGGACAATAGGATTATTTAACATAAAAAATAGGCCTGTATTATCAGTTTCCGGGCTTCCAGTTGCTGCCCTTCTATCCTCCATGATATTTGTAGATAGCTATATAAAAAATATATACAGGGTAGACTATATACATAGAGCCAGTTCGATACTGGATGAAAGCATACATAACAGGGCAGGGTTTACCACATTTCAGATTGCAAGAACATACGCAATAGATGGAGAATTGCATTCAATACCATTGAACACTAAAGTTTCAGGTAACCTTTCCGCCATTATTAAAGGCAATTCAATAATAAAAATAGATGAGAATCTGGAAGGTATTCCACAGGGTTCAAGGGTTAATATTTACATAATAGGTGATATAAAATGGGATTGATATTTCATGATCTGACAAAATTCCAGGATGCACTGGAGATAATAAAAAAGAATATGGTAGAATTAAAGGACGCAGAGGAAGTATCGCTTTACAATGCTACAGGAAGAATTTCGGCCGAAACCATATTCAGCAATAATAACCTTCCATTGTTTTCCAGATCGCAGGTTGATGGCTATGCTATTATAGCAAGTGACATAAAAGGAGCATCATACGACTCTCCTGTAAGCTTAAAACTTGCCGGTGAAACAAATATAGGTGAAAAGGCAGTGAAATTTCCAGGGAGTGGAAAATGCATCAAGGTTCCAACCGGTGGCGTAATACCGGTAGGTGCCGATGCCATGGTGCCCTTTGAAGATACAAAGCAGGAAGGGAATTCTATACAATTTTTCCATGAAGTGAACCGGTTCAACGAGCTTTCCAATGCTGGCATAGATGTGATTAAGGGAGAGAAGCTATTAGACAGCAATGTCATAATTGACCCCAGAAACATTGCAGTTCTTGCTTCCACTGGAATTGGCAAAATAAAAGTAAAAAGGAAACTAACTATTGGAATTGTGTCCACAGGAAATGAGCTGCTTTATCCAGGAACTCCATATAAAGAAGGAAAAATATTCGAGTCGAACAGCCTCTCCATTAAAGCTGAACTTTCTAAATACCCTGCTTTCAATGTAAATGATTATGGAATTATTGAAGATAATTATGATAAAATCAAAAATGCAATAGACGGGTCCATAGAGGAAAACGACGTTACACTTACCATTGGTAGCACTTCGGCAGGGGACCACGATATGGTATACAAGATACTGGGTGAGAAAACGCCTGGAATTATATTCCATGGAATAAGGGTAAAGCCTGGAAAACCTGCTATTTTTGCTATGTCCGGTGAAAAAATAATTTTTGGCCTTCCAGGATTTCCCGTTTCGTCTATGATGATACTTTATTCGCTGGTTATGCCGAACCTGTTCAGGAAAACAGGCTATGAATTTTCAGAGGTTGCAGTTGATGCAATAACAGGGCAGCGCTTTGAATTGCATCAGGGAAATACCGACCTATTACTCATAAAACTTGTAAAGCATGGTGAAACGTATAAAGCCTACCAGGTACCGGGAAACTCCGGCTCAATATCAAGAATAAGCAAGGCTACCGGCTATTCCATTATAGATTCAAGGACCTCTTTTATGGATATTAATTCAAAAATCAATGTTAAGCTATTTACAGGAAATATTCCATCCATATTGATATACGGGCAGTATCTCCCTGCAATGGAAAAACTTCCATCTTCGGTCTCTGGGCTCTCAACCTTTGTGGAGTCTGGATTCAATGAAATAAAGCGTTCCATGGAAAATGCAGATGCTGATGTTTACCTCTGGAACTATGAAGAGTTGCCAGATGATAAGAACTACGACTCATCAATAACCATAGAAATACCATATGGTATTGCATACACTGAAGAGAATTATAGTACAATGGCTATACCATACCGTGGATCGGGGCTTTATGAGAAATCTCTTGCCATTGCTGAAGGCGTGGACCTTACATATCTTGACAAGCCTGAAATAATATGTGATTACGTGAAGAACAGGCGCTGTGGTGCAGGAATTACCTATAGAGAATATGCGGAGCTCTACTCATTAAAATTCATTGAAAAGGGAAAAATAACGTTCCATGTCTATATCAATAAAAACAGCACTAAGTTTAATGAATTGAAAGAGGCCTTTAATTCAATTGCCGGTAAAACTAGATGATTGCCATAATATTTGCTAAAAACAGCCAGAGGCTTCAAAACAAGCACAATATGGAAATATGCGGCGAGAAAATGATAGATCGTATTTCCCGGATACTCTCTGAAACAGGGCGTTTTAGCAGTATAATACTATTCACAAAAAATTTTTCACTTAAATCAAAATTTGCAGTAACAGAAGAAGACAATACTGATGGCATACTATTTGATTCAATTCTCTATTGCATTGAAAGGTATCATGAATTCCTTGCAATAGGCGGGGATATGCCATATATAGATAAGGGAAGCATAGAGAACATCCTTGATAATTATAAAGGAAATAGTGTGGCGTATATGTCAGATAATTTTTATCAGCCCCTTTTTGCAATATACTCCACGGATGTGGAGCAGCCCATGTTAAAATATCGGAAGAACGGTAAGGGAAGCATAAGAAAATTCATGGATGAATACAGTGTGTCATATATAGAAGGTGATCAAGAAAAACTAAAGAGCATAAATACAGAGAAAGACCTTATAGAAGCGAGAAAAAATCTAAGGTGCCTTTAAGATAGAAATAATTTTATGAAACTCTTCCGGATATTTTATGGCTCTCCCTTCATAGGTTCTGTTTGTAGCTGTTATCGTATAATCATGCTTTATTGCAAGGTAATCTTCACTGCCCAGGACAAGAAATTTAATGGATTTGTCGAATGCCCTGAAACCCTCTATAATGAAAATATCAACATCATTTTCTTTTTCTATAATTTCATCAGGGCTGGTTTCTTTCTCAACCATGCTGTATGTTCTTGACGGTGCTAACCCGTAAATTCTGTAGGCTCCAGCATTCTCCATTTTCCATGTATCTTTATATTCAGTATCCAGTGAAATATTATCATGTGGAATGTTTTTGATATACCCTATTTTCATGCTTCCCGATAGTTCAGATATTATGTTAGAGATAATGGTAGTCTTTCCAGAAGATGATGATCCAAAAAAAGAGAAAATTTTCATATTTCCTTATTAATTAAAAATATAAAATTTTATCACAGGAATAAGTGGTATCCCAGTGCAAAATTAAGTGCCGCGGCAAATGTAAGGTACATTAACCAGGTTCCTGTTATAAGCTGGAACAATGCCTTTCCCCTTCCCCATGCTGGAGAATGGAAGAGGCTTGCGGGTATATCGTTCAGATATATTATTGCCAGCAATATAAACAGTATCATCACAGGGATATCATGGCCAAGGCCGAAAACCACTGCTCCAATTATGGAAATCCAGAGGAACCCAACTGCCATAAACCCATCCACTGTTGTATCTGCACCCTTATATTTATTATATCCCAGCGCAAACCAGTGTACACCATAAGATGTAAACGCAAGTCCAGCCATATACAGAATCGGTGTAGATCTGAACGCCGGAAATATTGTCAATCCCAGGAATATATATGTTCCCGCAATAAACTGCATAAATCCGGGCATAAATATTCCCCAGAGTCCCATTGCATGGTTTATATTGTCATTGTTCTCCTTTGGGAATCTGAAAAATCCAGCACCGCCAAACACGTAATAGCCTATTCCTAGGCCAAAGAATCCTATTGCCAGAGGTGGCAAAGCAGCATCCACTACCATACATCAAAACGCTTTCATTTAATATAAATATATTGATAACCACCTGACTACATTACGAACAAATACCAATTTATAATGTTTTATACATGTCTTCAGGAAAAATTTTTATTGATGGCATTCCTTTGAATATTAAGGGTGACGAAACAATATTGCGGGCAATGATGGATAACAATATAGATATACCACATGTCTGCTACAATCCTGCCCTGGGAGCCATAGAATCCTGCGATACTTGCATAGTCAATGCCGATGGCAAATATGTCCGTGCATGTACCACTCAAGCTAAAAACAATATGAATGTTCTTTTCAACTCTCCGGATGTAAAGGCCAGGGAAACAGAGGCTGTGAATAGAATATTACACAACCATGACCTTTACTGCACCGTGTGTGAAAATAACAATGGCGACTGTGCATTGCATAGCGCTGTTGATACCTTACAGGTAACAAGGCAGAAGTATCCCTTTACCAGCAAGGGATACGAAGCAGATTATTCCAATCCTTTTTACAGGTATGACCCGGACCAGTGCATTCTCTGCGGAAGGTGCGTGGAGGCATGCCAGGATGTGGAAGTCAATGAAACACTGCATATCGACTGGTCTCTGGAACGGCCAAGGGTTGTCTGGGATGACAACAAAGCCATAAACGATTCTTCGTGTGTATCATGCGGTCACTGTGTTACAGTATGCCCTGTAAATGCACTTATGGAAAAATCCATGCTTGAGGAAGCAGGGTATTTCACTTCCCTCACCAGGAAAGCAAAGTATAACCTCATAGAGTTTGGAAAAGACCTTGAAAAGCCTGTTGGAAATGGCATGATAATGAAAATTAGCAACATAGAGGCGAAAATGAGGGAGGAACAGATAAAGAAGACAAAAACAGTATGTACCTACTGTGGTGTTGGCTGTTCTTTCACCATGTGGACCAAGGGGAGAAAAATATTAAAAGTACAGCCAGAGGTTGAATCACCTGCAAACGGAATATCCACCTGTATTAAAGGCAAATTCGGATGGGGCTTTGTAAACAGCGAAGAAAGGCTTAAATATCCCTTAATCAGGAAGAATGGAAAATTTGTCCAGGCATCATGGGATGAAGCCATTGACTTTGCCGCTAAAGGCCTGAAAAAGGTAGGTGAAAAGTATGGCAATGAGTCATTGATGTTCATAGCGTCATCCAAAGGAACCAACGAAGAATCATACCTTCTCCAGAAAATGGCGAGGCAGATATTCCACAATAACAATGTGGACAACTCATCAAGATTCTGCCAGGCTCCAGCAACAACCGGTCTGTGGAGAACTGTTGGTTATGGTGGCGATGCAGGTTCGATACAGGATATATACAAATCAGAACTGGTTATGATAGTGGGTGCAAACACAGCAGAATCACATCCGGTACTTGCAACAAGGGTAAAGAGGGCACATAAATTAAACCACCAGAAACTCATAGTATCCGATTTAAGGAAAAATGAAATGGCTGAACGTGCGGATATATACCTTCACCCTTCACCGGGAACAGATATAGTACTCCTATCTGCACTCTCAAAATATATAATAGACCAGGGATGGCATGACAGAGAATTTATTGAGAAGAGGGTAAATGGCTTTGATGAGTATTATAAGAGTTTAGAGCCATTCACACTGGAAAATGCATCCAGCATAACAGGAATTCCTGAGAAGCAGATTATCCAAACTGCCGAAATGATACACAGTGTAAAGAGCATGTGCATACTGTGGGCAATGGGAATAACCCAGCATTCTGCAGGATCAGATGAATCAACAGCAATATCAAACCTTCTTGTTCTAACAGGAAATTACGGAAGGCCTGGCACCGGTGCGTATCCATTAAGAGGACACAACAACGTCCAGGGAGCAAGTGATTTTGGAGCAATGCCCACATACCTTCCGGGATACCAGCCAATAAAGGACAAAGAAGTAATAAAGAAGTTTGAAAAGGCATGGCATACTGAGTTGCCAACTAAAC
Source organism: Ferroplasma acidiphilum (assembly GCF_002078355.1). Taxonomy (NCBI): domain Archaea; kingdom Methanobacteriati; phylum Thermoplasmatota; class Thermoplasmata; order Thermoplasmatales; family Ferroplasmaceae; genus Ferroplasma; species Ferroplasma acidiphilum. The sequence continues at coordinate 875,739 of NZ_CP015363.1, forward strand.
CCGGAATAGACAACGTATCATGCATTGAGAATATAGACAACGATAAAATCAAGGGAATGTATGTAGTAGGGCAGGAAATTGCATCAACAGGGCCCGATTCCAACAAGACCAGGGATTCCCTTGAAAGGCTTGATTTCCTGATAGTAGAGGATGTATTCTTCTCAGAAACCGCAAAATATGCTGATGTAGTATTGCCTGCATCTGTAAGTCTGGAAAAGGAAGGAACCTTCACCAACACAGAAAGGCGTATACAGAGAATATACCAGGTTATGGAACCCTATGAAGAAACAAGGCCTGACTGGGAAATCATCCAGGGAATTGCAAAATCCCTGGGTTATGACTGGAACTATAAACACCCATCCGAAATAATGGATGAGGCAGCATCATTGTCTCCTATGTTCCATGGAGTATCATACGAGAGGCTTGAGGGATTCAAGAGCCTGCAGTGGCCAATGAAAGAAAACGGCGAAGGGTCAGAGTACCTCTATGAAGACAGATTCAATTTCCCTGATGGAAAAGCCAGGCTTTATCCATTATCATACAGGCCGCCACTTAAAGTTTCAGAGGAATACCCGCTGCATCTTAACAATGGCAGGATGCTGGAGCATTTCCATGAGGGTAATGAAACATTCAAAACAGAAGGGATAAAGGAGAAGGTTCCTGACACATTCCTGGAAATATCTGAAAAACTTGCCGCTGAGTATAAAATACAAACCGGAGATTTCGTAAGGGTCACATCAAAGTGGGGCAGCATAAAGGTCAGAGCATTGATTACAGAAAGAGTGAGTGGCAATGAGCTTTACATGCCAATGAATGCTGCATCTGATGACGCAACTGTAAACCTGCTCACATCATACACAAGGGATCCAGATTCAGATACACCTGCCTATAAGGAACTGCCTGTGAAAATTGAAAAATTGAAGAAAAATGGCGGGAGCCCGCTTCCTGCAAACAATTCCAGGTACGGAAAGCCGGAACCACAGATTGGAATACTTGTCAGTGAGAAATGGAAGAGGAAAGATTACTCAAAGTTAACGGATGATTAAAATGTCGAAGCCTATAGAATATGTTGAAACGGAAGAAGATAAATTGCCTGCGATGATACCGGATGAGTACAAGGAAAGCTTCAATAATTTACTGAAAACTATTAAAAGTCTCAATGATTCTGGATTTTTAACCCTGGTAAATGCTATGTCTGTAAACTATAAGTACATAATAGACACATTTTCAGAACAGTTCAATTCTGACACGACCAAGAAATCACTAACCAATGTAATGAGTGTCTTTGACCTTCTTTCTAAGCTCGATCCGGATATGATGGTAAGCCTTATGAACAGGCTTGGAGATTCCATAAACAATGCAGGAAAGCCCGAATCCGGCGGTCTAATGTCTATTGTCAGAATGATGAATAGCAGTGATGTTGCAGGTCCAATATCTGTATTATTAAAAATCCTGGCAGGCATGTCTGAAAAGAAATGAGCGGATATATAAAGCGCAAGATTATTCATTCCGTGTCCGGTAGCCGGGAGCAAACATACGATAACGTTACCGTTGAGGAGCCACTGGAGATCAGAATATACCATGAAAATGAAACATACAATGTATCTGTAATTATGAGGACGCCAGTGGATGATTTTGCACTTGCTGCCGGGTTCCTATTCACAGAGGGAATAATAAAGCCAGAGAATATAATAGATATTAAATATTCCACGGATGCTGGCATATCTGAGAAGGATAATATAGTAATAGTCTCTGTTAATTCATTTCAAAAGCAGTTAATCGGAAACAGGAATTTTTATGTTAACTCCAGTTGCGGCGTCTGCGGAAAAACCAACATAAATGATATTTTCCTGAAAACCGGTCATCTGATTAGCCAGAGGAATAAATTACATTATAATCAGCTGTTGGAACTTCCTCAAATTATGAAAAATAATCAGGAAATATTTAAAAATACAGGTGGTGTGCATGCCGCTGCTATAATTGATTACTCCGGGAATATTTTATCAATGGGTGAGGATGTAGGCAGGCATAATGCAGTGGACAAAGCAATAGGGAAAATGGTCTTAAAAGGGATACACAGAAGCCCGGAAGCAGTATTGCAGGTAAGTGGCAGGGCGGGCTTTGAAATTGTCCAGAAGGCTGCTATGTATGGAATTCCTGTGGTCAGTTCAGTATCTGCACCATCTTCGCTCGCAGTAGAACTTGCAGATGAATTCAATATGACTCTAGTATCATTTGTAAGGGGAAGGAGTTTCAATATTTACACCCATCCTGAAAGGATAAGCATGAAATAAAAAATACAAGGTTGCGCGGTAAATGCATAGAATTATTATTATATAAAAATATTTTAGTTACTTTTGGATAATCTATTTGCATATTTGCCATTAATAGTTTTAAGTTACACAATTCGTATGAGGTTAAAACAGCTCTGACTTATTGCATGGAGCACATGAAATTAAAAAATGCATAACGCAGCCAGTGTGTAATAAACTTGTTATGCAGAACCGTTTTCTATACTTTTTTTATATGCATCCCAAAGTTGCCCTAAAATGATATTCCTAGATTTACTGTATAACCTAACAAGGATATACGCTGTAAATAGTCTAAATAGCTGTGAAAATGATTCAGGAGTATTTTTGAAAATTCTGAATATGTGCCCTGCCTTTTGTTTTACTCCGAAAATGTACATATCCATTTCAAGATACGTAATTGTTGAGTCAATTAAAGATAAAGTTTCTTCTGATGTAAACATATTCCTGAAGGATTTGAATTGATTTAATTTTGTATCTAAAAATTCCAGTTTGAGTTGTATAAATTTTTTAATATCGTCTGTTATAATTACACTTGTGCTATGGTGAAATCTATATTGTGTCAATCTTTCCTTTCCTTTTAAAGCAATTTTATGTGATTCTAATGCAGACAAGTACATAAAATCATCAGTATTAGAGGTAATTCTAATTAAGTTTTCAGTATTTATCACATTTTTCATTACAGATATTGAAGAAAGATTGAAAATTATATTATCGATTTTATTATCCCTAATAGGTTCACCATTTTCATTAATAGTAATGTGGTCATTGTGATAATACGCAATATTTTGTCCCTTAAATTTTTTATATATAAATTCTAATTTATTGTCAAAGAACATGTCATCATCATCTAAAAATGATATCACTTGACCCAATGAATTGGTAACTCCAGAGTACAGAAATTCGCCTATTGTGCCATTCATAAATATGCTTTTGATATGGTTTTTATTAATGAAATCATCTACTAAATCATCATTAAAATTTTTAACAACAATTATCTCATAATATTCCTTATCCAGAGTTTGGTTTACTGCACTTTTTATTGCGTTTAATAAATATTTCCTCCGACTATGTGCAGTAATTATTACACTAATATATGGTAATCCAGCCATTAAACTCGAATAACTTTTGGATATAAAAATATATTTCGATTGTGCCCAGAATTTTGTGTAAATATAAACATCCATATTCTTAATAATTAGTATACATATTATCTATACTCATTATCGTTATGTAATAAATACTTGCAAATTTCCTTGGTAATTCTCCATATTCTATCTGTTTAACAATATATTTCACTTTTTATTGTCTAACCAAGCCTTTTCTTTAATTCGGTTTTCCATATCATAGTATTTACATAGATACTCAATTTAACATACGATATAAAACTTTACAACTTTTATATTTCATAACATTTTTTATAATAATCAAGCATTTTTTCTTTAAAAAGTTGAAAAGAAAATTGAGGTACAATTTTATCGGCTTTTGAGATCATTTTATCTTTGTTTTCTAAAGCATTATTAATTCCACTGATTAAAGATTGCATTTCAAGAGGATTTATATATTCTACTGCATCTTTACCAATTTCATGAAAAACCTCTATGTCTGAGGCCACAATTGGGATTCCCGTCGCAAATCCCTCAACAATAGGAAGCCCTAATCCTTCTTCTATAGACGGCATCAATAAGACGTCACAGGCATTATAAATTTTGTTGAGGTTCTCATTTGAGACATTTTGAAATGTTATGCTATTACCAATAGGTGTACCAACCCTAACAAGTGAAAATCTGTCAGGAAGAATTTTCATTGCTTTTTCTATTAAAGCAAGATTTTTTCTCGTGGCATTGTTAGACACCGATAACAATAATATCCTATTATCAGGTAATCCCAGTTCCTTTCTAATTTCATGTTTATGTTGCAGTTTTTCGAAATAGGGTGATACAGGAAGATATATAGTTTTAATATTCCCTGTAAAGCCATACTCTCGCAAGGATTTTCCGACATAATTTGAGTTTGTGAGGACATTTTCAAATTCCTTATATCTATCCATATTCCTTTTCAGAAATCTATTTTTAATTAAAACTATATTATACTTTATCAACTTTTTAAAATTTTTTTCAGTTGATGTGTAACTGGAGTAAATACCCGATTGCAAAAACGTATACGGGTTATCATGTACTGTCACAATCTGAACTTTTTTAGTTTTAACAGGTGATATTGTTTGATTTGCATAGTGTAAAATATCATAATCTTTATCATCAAGTTCCTGTCTGAGGAATAATCCTCCTAAACAACTATCTACTCCTATCTGAAATTCGCGTTTCATTAAATTAATTCCATTAAATTCATTATATGCATCAAGTACTGAAACATTTTTATTATCAACTTTGCAAAGATTTCTAGAATAGAGCCAGATGGAGCTGAATTTTTGTGATGAATTTATGACCTTAACTTTCATTATCAGCTCACAATTAACGTAATAAAAATTAATTTAATAAGTTTTTTCTAAAACCTATGTAAAATATAAATCGATAGTCGTACCGACACGTTCGATAGTCGCAGGATGCTACTATGACACAATATTTATTTTTGCAAAGTTTTGCTATATGTAATTTTGAATGAAGTCACATTTCCCTCATTTTTTCTCAATATGATTTATTAAATGACGAATGTGCAATATTTAAATAGTTCAACTAGATAATAACTCTTTGAATGTACTTTCAATTTCTAGCAAAATTTTTGAGCAGTAAAAGTCTTCCGCTCTTCTACTTACATTTTTCTTCATTATCTCCATTTTATCGGTATTTTGGACTAAATATTTTATTTTGTCCTCGAATTTTGAGGCATCATGTAATAGAAAACCATCAACAGAATCGGTAATTAATTCTTCGGTAGCCGGAATTTTAAAAGATAACGGTATAGCTCCATAGGACATCGCTTCCAGTAATGCAATGCTAAATCCTTCATACATGGATGGAAAAATGAATATATCGCTTATCTGGTAAAGATATAAAAGCAGATCTTTGTCAACATATCCCAGGTTAATTACATTTTTTGCCCTGTTCTCATCCTTATAACCTGCAGTAAATAGGATTACATCATCAAAATTAGAAACGGCATTCTTTGCTATTCCCAGTCCTTTTCTCTCGGGATCTATACCTGTCCATAAACAGACAGTTTTATACTCACTCTTCATTTCTGCAATTCTTAGTTTATCAGTTTCTGATATATTTATTGTATCCATTTTATTAATGCACGTAGGGATATAATTAATGCTATTTCTACCTGTGTATTCGGAAAAGTATGTCTTAATATGCTTTGAAACTGCTATAATCTTATTTGCCCTTTTACATGCAAATATTTCCATATAGCCCAGGAACACTCCTGTAATATAAGAAATAATTGATCTAAATTTAAAATTTTTTATATTCACCATAGTATTTTCTAACATGCTTCCGTGGAGGGTCATTACCGTTTTCATATTATTTATCAAAGGAATCAAAAATCCATTGTCGCCATTAATGTGTATCAAGTCAAATTCATTTCTATGCTTTTTAACATAGAAGTACAATCTAATATTATAAATAGATTTCCTCAGAAATTTACCGGTGTATAATTCAATAATATTATCATGTTTCATAGTTTTATTAGTTGAACTGCATATAATAGTAATCTTGTTGTTTTCCCTTAAAAAATTTGTAATTTTGACAATATAAGATTCAACACCTCCCGAATTTGATTGATATGGATTTAAAAAACTAACTTCCAGAATCCTCATTAACGTTCACATCCACATATACAGGACTAATAATAATATTACTATTTATGTATCAGTTATTTCATGATATTTCCAATCCCTGTTTATTGTTATATAGATATCGCGGACGTCATTTTAGCTATAATCACTGTAATATCCCAAAAATTTAGATGAATGCTAAAATGTGTTTCTTCCAGATTATGCTCAGGTTAAACCTATAAGAATACAGATAAATAATGTAATTGGCAATATTTATAATTATACTACAGATACCCTTGTCATGGTAGATGCCTCTGTTGTAATATTTGATTATGATAGAAAGGAGTTCATTAAAGATACTATTAAGTCCATAGTCTCTAATATAGGCAATCATAATATTGAAATTTTAGTAATTAAAAGTTACGAAGATGGAGAAATAGATGAATTTTTAAAAAATAATAACGTTAAATTTGTTACACTTTTAGATAACAAAAGCCAGAGCGATTACATTAAGTGTGCTGTTAAAGAATCGCTAGGAGAAATATTGATGTTTCACGATGATGACGACCAATTTGCCAACGACAAAATAGGTTATGTATGTAATTTATTCAATCAACATGAAGACCTCGGGTATTACCATAATAATTTTAATACCATAGACCAGGAAGGAAATGCTGTTTATAATAGAAATTATAAAACACCTGAGTTTGCATCTTTATACATTAAAAATTCTGAAAAAACACTGTATTTTAATAAAAAAATTAAATTAATAAACTACATTAGACCAGATTTTAATGCTACCTCTATCTGCATTAGAAAGTCTATCATAACAGATTTTCACAAAAACTTTGAATTTAATGTAAGGCCAGACACATTTCTATTGATCATGGCACTGCTCTCTGATTTATCACTTTTTTTCGATAATAAAGTGCTTACACATTACAGGTTATATGGAGATAATGTGAGTACTTCATACAATGCACCTGTAACTAAAATGCGTAAAACGTTCATGAAGGCGTTTTTGGAAGGAACTAAAATTTTTTCCTATTACTTGAATTTTTTAGAAGATACGCCATATTCCTATTACCTGCAATTGCGCATAATTAATCTGAAACTGGCTTACAATTTCTGGGCGCTGAAGAGAAAATATAAAATTACCCATTCGGAATTAAAAATTATTTTCCAGGCAGATTTGCTACATGAATCTGAATACTATATAATATCAATATTGCCCGCTAGATTGAAATTATTAGTGATGAGGTTAGCTTATAATGCTATTAAGGATTGAATTTTGAAACAAACTGTTTTTATTATTTTCGTTCTATTACAATATTAATACCTGTAAATCTATAATAAAAGTAAAATTTTTATTACTTATTATTTTTATAGAAGTATGTAATAATATCTTATGACAAAAACAATCGAACTGAGGGTATACGGTATGACATGCGACGATTGTGTGGAGCATGTTTCCAGCGGTTTAAAGAATGCAAACGGTGTAAATGACGCCTCCGTTTCACTTAAGGATGGTATGGCAGTTGTCAGAACTATAGATAAAACGAATCCCTATGATCTCATAAAACTGGATGTCTTTAAGGGCCAGTACAGGGCACAGGTAAGGAGTGTTAAAAATGACTGAATATGATCTGGCAATCATAGGCTGGGGAGCGGCGGGTTTTGCAGCGGCTATAAAGGCAAGTGAGCTAACATCTAACCAGATGAAAATAGCTTTGATCGGTACTGGTGAGTTGGGTGGTACCTGTGTAAACGTTGGTTGTGTTCCCTCAAAGTTTTTAATAGAGGCGTCCAAGAATTATAAGGAGGCGAAAAGTCCAGCATATGCCGGTATTACATCTTCTGCAACGATTGATTTTTCAGAATTTATGGAATCTTTAAATAAATTTGTCTCCGGAGAAAGGGAAACAAAATATACAAATGTAATGAAAAATTTCGAGAATATTGAGCTGATAGATGGTCTTGCAAAGTTCGTGGATAATAATACCATCTCGGTAAACAACACGGAGATCAAGGCAACCAATTTTATTATAGCTACAGGCTCCAGGACATTTATACCTGAGATCAGGGGGTTAACAGATTATTATACCAGTGATACAGTGTGGGAGATGAGAAAACTTCCGGGAAAGTTAGCTGTCATAGGTTCCGGAGAAGTGGCACTTGAACTGGCATACGCCTTTTCAAATTTCGGATCAGAAGTTCATATATTTAACAGGTCTAACAGGATACTGAAAGGGTTTGATGATGATGTTAATAGCCAGTTGACGGCTGCCTTAAAATCCAACGGAATAGTGTTCCATCTTGGAGTCAACTTCTATGAAATTAAGAATGAGGATGGCAAGAAAGATATAGTTACATGGACAGGGACATTTGGCGATTTCGATGAAATCATAGTCGCAACCGGAAGAATGCCCAACATCGATGGACTGGACCTCAGGGCAGGGGGAATTACAGCAGACAATGGCATTGTTGTTAACCCTGATTTCAGAACAACAAATCCGAAGATATATGCAGCAGGAGACTGTGTAAGGCAATCACTTAAGCTTGAAACACTTGCAGGAAAAGAGGGCGTAATAGCTGTAGAGAATATTCTTGGAGGCAATAGAAAGATCAATATGCAGGAAGTCCCGTGGGTAGTTTTCACAGAACCAAATGTTGCATCAGTTGGATACACTGAAGCTGAACTGAAAAAGAAACATATAGAATATGATGTACGTATAGTAGAATTGAAGAATGTGGTAAAAGCAAATATTCTCAACAGTTATACTGGTATTGCCAAAATAATATCAGGAAAGGACAAAAAAATTCTGGGCATTCATGTGATAGCACCCATGGCAGCGGAATTTATAACAGAAGGTGTATACCTCATTAAGAACGGTTTAACCTACGATGACCTTATAGATACAATACACGTATTTCCGACTGTGGCAGAATCAATTAAAATCACAGGCCAGGCATTTATAAGGGATATATCAAAGATGAGCTGCTGTATGGATTGATATACTAACTTTTTTTGTTATGGGAAATCTTATATTAACATTTTTAATAACTAACAATAAATGTCACATTTAAAAGTAATTACAAATATTGCCAGTAAGTTAAAAAATGATCCGTACTTTCTATGGATTTTCATTGTGTCACTAGTATTTTCAATATTGTTCACAGTTTATTCTTCAATGGCATTTAACCTTGTAGAGATGACCGGCTGGGACATGGGTATTTATATGCAGGCGTTGTCATCTGGTATTTCCGGGCATCTTTTCTATTCTGCACTTGTTCCAGGGAGTTATCTAGCCGAGCATTTCTCACCTATTCTCTTCATCTTATTGATTCCGTACTATTTATTTCCATCGGCATATACCCTTATTGTACTACAGTCATTTGCCATAGGATTTTCAACACTTGTTCTTTATCTGCTTTCAAAGGAAATACTTCAAAGAATAGGGATTATCAAAGCAGGGAAATGGCTTAATGCTTCAACAATCTCATTTATAATATCGATGGCATATATCATGTCTCCATTAACCGAAAGCCCGGTTTTTTTTGATTTTCATCTAATGGTTTTTTTGCCGCTTTTCTTCTTTCTGGCTATCTATTCATTTATCAAGAAGAAATATATACTTAACATCATATTCCTGGCTTTAATAGTATCAATCCATTCAACCTTTGTATCTATCGCGTTGATGGCAATATTATTTGAAATATTTCTAAACAGGACATTTATGATAACCAGCAATCATTCAGTGGTCAGGGGGTCCATTTATTTTTTTATTTCCCTTGCGATTTTAGTGCCTTATTTTATATTTGCGGGAATATTGAAAGGGGATATTGCAGGAGTACCTGTCTCAGTATTGAGCATACACGTTAGCGGGTCAGTAGGCCCGACAACTCTGGTTATTGATACATTTACCAATCCTGTGCTTGTCCTGCATCTCCTTGTACAGAATTATATTTTAAAACTTACACTATTATTTTTCGCATTCGGTGGATTCGCATTTTTATTCATAAGATATCCAGCGTCCATATTAACATTTGTACCTTATATTATCTATTCCATGTTCTCTACTTACCCCTCATATTATACCATTGGGTATCAATACACTATGATATTTATTCCTATGGTCGCTGTCAGTGGGGTAGTCGGTATGTATATATTGGTAAAGAGTCAGATGCACAGACCTTCATTTAAATTACAACTCCGTATGGCTCTTAGTGTTATAATAATCATAGCAATACTGGGATTTTCAATTGCAACACCAATAGTATCTGGTGATGCTAATTCTAATAGCATATACACCTCAGCTACCCATTATGGAAACGACACATATATGAATCAGGTCATATTCGAACACGAAATTGCAAATTCAATTCCAAAAAACGCAACCCTGGTTACAGGCAATGGTTTATTCCCATTATTTGGGAATGACCTCAATGCCACAGCCTTTCCCTACACAACAGATGTAATAATAAAGGGAGATTACTATCAATATCTCGTTGAGAACCAGAATAGTATATGGTCGAGTGAACCAACCCATATCTCAGGAACAAACATATCGTTAAATATGCTGGAGCATGAATATATGGCCTCTGGTAATTATACAGTATACGCACATAATTATGGCATAATTGTACTGAAGAGAAATTAAAATAATAACAATATTGTACTTGTAGATTCTAGTATGTCTGGATAACCCACTCATAATATTAATTTTTCCCGAATTCTTCAGAAAAATAATTATAACAAATTTGCCTTTGCTAATTTATTGGAAGTGAGTATAAAATATATTTGACTGTTAAAGAAAAATTATATATAAACATTCTATCGGTTTCTATTGAGAATAGCAATATTTGCAAATGGAAAATTATTTAACCGTGTAGGTGGTGCTCAGAAGCATATGCGTGGGGTTATTGAAAGGCTTGCTACACATTATTAAGTATATTATTTCCCTGAACCACAGGCATATATTGATAGCTCCAGCCACAACTCTGAGTATATAGAACACCTGGCGAAACTTAAAGTTGTGATAAGCCCATATTTTATGGAATATAAAGGAGATAAGATAAATATTAATGATATTATTGAAAAATACTCTAAAGACATAAGTACATGTGAATTAATATATGATCTTGATTTTCAGTATTATTTTGAGAATATAAAATATGGAGGGGAGCTTTCATTATTAATGAGCAATAAAACAGGTAAAAAGCTTGGTGTGTGTCTGCAGGATCTTGATGATGTGAATATGCATTTTGTGCCAGAAATTTACTCCGGGTATAAATTTGCTAGGATTGCCCCTAAATTGTCTGGCCTTGTAGCTGGAATTGCCCTTTATGACTATACAAATAGAAAATTAACCATGTTAAAACTTACCGGTGCAAGGAACCTTGGATTTATTACTATGGTTAACCACTCATATACAACAAATATGAAAATTAATTTTAAAAATATATACCTGCTTGAACCGTCAAATGCCCTTGATACCGGAATAAAAAACTTCAGAGGGAAAGAAAAGGAAAATAAAATTATATTTTTTGCAAGGCTTGTGTATAGGAAGGGAATATTTGATTTCATTTTAATCGTAAAGGAAATAGTAAAAAGTTTAAGAGTAGAAGTAGTAGTAGCTGGCCAGTTCCAGCATTCCTATGAGGAACGTTATTTTTTTGCACTATTGTCAAAATACCATCTGGAGAAATTTGTCAAATATAAAGGAAAATTAACAGATGATGAACTTTACAGTGAACTTTCCACAGCTAAGGCAATGGTATACCCATCACATAGCGATTCATTTTCCATATCTATACTTCAGGCTATATACCTTAATACTCCTGTTGTAGCATATGATATAGCTGGCATTTCTGTTTATAAAAAATTCAACTGCGTAAAACTTGTAAAGGAATTTGATACAACAGCCATGGCAAAAGCAACAATAGATATCCTGAATGGGAAAGAGATAGAGTTCAGCGATCCTGCACTTGGTAGTTTTATTGAAGAACACAACAGCTGGGACAGAGTTGCCAGTGCGCATATGGAAATTATTGATAAATACACAAACTGATAGTGCGAATATTAACGCTTGATTCGATCTTTAGCTTCTATAAGTTTTTGGCATTCAATATTATCACTTTTAATGTATTAACCTACATCCTCTTACTCAAGTAATCATTCCATATATTCGCCTTTAGCTTAGTGGATTTCTAATACTCAAAGTTTTACATGTTATCAAACAACGTTCAAAGGATTTCTATAAAACTATAGCTCTCTACGACATATAAAGAAAACAAATGCAATTTAAGTGATTAAGAATAATAAATTTATAAATGAATTAATTACGGGATATCACACACTGAACTCAGCATAATTAACCTGAATCATTGCTGTGTGCGCCGTGCCTTTCTCTCACTATCTTCCTGTTCGATAGTATCCATCTGCACTTTATTTTTCCTGCTATAGGTTATGATAATAGCAAGTATTATCAATCCGGGAAGGAATATATACGCCGCTGATAATGACCATACCAGGTCGATTAATGAATAATATATTGCTATACCGATCATTACCGATGCAGCTGTAGGTGCTATTATATGTGTCACTGGATTTAATTGTTTTAGCCTGTGCATTAAAACAGGGAGAGTTTCGTTTACTATTATGTGATAGGACAGGGTGAATACAGAACCAATAATTGAATTGATAACCAGTAAATCAAATAATCCATTATTTTCTCCATAGTAGTATACCAGCGGAACCAGCCCCAGGCTTATGCCTACTACAGCTACAACAAATACGGCTATGACAGCCATATACGGGCTGCGGTATTCTTTATGTATTTTTGTAAAGGTTTTTGGCAATATGCCATCTCTTGCCAGGGAATATAGGTCTCTAGCCGCACTGTTTCCGAATATCACCGTTGAAATAAGTGCAGAAACCAGGAATACACTGAATGCCAGTAAAGTTATATATATGCCATAATAACTATCGGTTACGTATAATCCTGGAGCAAAATATGCCAGGCCTGCTGGAAGGTTGGGACCCAATCCTCCAACATTAGCGTATATAATAAATGTATCATAGGCTATCATTATAAGGAGCGATGTAACAATAGCCTTTTTTATAGTTTTACCTGGCGTTTTTGTTTCCTCGGCAAGTACAACTATAGAGCCATAACCTGAGAATGCAACAAAACCACCAGTGACCATCCCAAGGAAAAACCCATGGAATCCGTTTGTAGAATTAAAGATATTAAAGTACTGGATTCCATTATATGGTGATTTGATTACTATGGCTGCTGATAATGTTAAAAAGAAAGCAAGATCAAATAATCCTACTACTATGGCTATTTTCTGGCTGTAATTTAATGCTAATATTCCCACTACCAGATAAATTACCGAAGTTATGAATGAAACAAGGACAACGAATACGAATGGTAGGGTATAGCCAACCATTACCTCCAATCCTATATAGAGAAACCATCCAAGAAGAATGCTGGAACCTATAATGCTGCTTAAAACCATAAACAGGTAATAAAATCCAACGCTTTTGCTTAAGTATTTATTATGTGTTGCAACTTCCACATATTTGTAATAACCTCCGGCATTGCTAACTTTTTCGGAATAAATATAAACTGCTATAACCGCAAGGAAAAGAATTGCACCGCCAATTAAAAATGTAAGTGGGGCTGTCTTACCGGCATATTCCATAGCACTGGCACCGGTGAATGCAAATGGCCCTGCAGGTGCAATAACCATTATGGCATAGAATACAAGGCCCCAGAAAGTCATGCTATTTCTGTTAAGAGCATTATCCATAATTCAATCAGACAGAATTAATATTTAAATAATTTATAAAGCGTGAATATATGCAGCATTATCAGCATTCGTTTATACCTATTTGGTTAATAATGAATTATATATAATAGATACTATTTATATGTATTTAATTTCATTGGATAAAGTATCAGTTCTACATTGCGGGACTTATACAGTAAAGATATGTTATTTAAACAGTTCCTCTTTAATTACCTTATCCCTTTTAAGTTCAATGAAGAAATAGTACAGCATAAACAGCAATAGTATTATTACAACCCCGATATCCAGTGCTTCCCTGGGCATGCCGAGTATGAATACAATCAGCAGGATTATTCCGGCAATAATAGTAAATGGATACAGTGGAGTTTTGAAGGTTCCGAATTTCTTAATCCTCCTGAAATGTATTATTGCAAAGCTTGCTACTAAATAAGATAAAAGCAATCCAAAATTGCTTATTGCGGCTATAATATAAATATTCCCGGAGAATAGCATAACTATCCCGATTAATGATGAAATAATTACACCATTAACTGAAACATCCTTTTTATAGTTGAAATTACGGAAAAATTTTGGCAAAAGCTTGTTGTCACCAATCTGGTATAATATTCTGGAAGATGTCATAATCATGGCAAGGGTGGCGGAAGTTGTTGCAATAAGGGCACCTATGGTCACAAGCAAATAGATTGAATAGGGTGCATGGACATATTTTAATGCAAATGCAAGCGGATCAGCCGATATGGTATATTTAGAAGCAGGTACCATGAGGATAAGCGCCAGTACCACTAAAATATAAAATACCATACTGATTACTACAGATAGAATTATGGCCTTTGCTGCTTTATTGGCTCCACCCTTTACATCTGATGTGAATGTTGAAATGGACTGGAAACCTGAGTATGCAAAAAACACTGCAATGCTGGCAGCAAATATAGCAGATATATTGTCTTTAGCAACCGGTGTAACAAAATTTGAAGTGTTCAGTGATTTAGTTGTGTATGCAAGAATAACTGCAGCAATCACAAATATTGACAGTATCGCCAATTTTACCATAACAAGGTAAAAATCAGCCTTTGCAGCCTTCTTTATTCCTACTATATTTACAATTGCAAGCACAAATATCAGAATAATGGCAAATATTATGGGATAATAACCTGTGTGCAACCCTACCAGGGAGCCAAGATATGACCCGAAGCCCAATGCAATTGCCGCTATGGCTGTGGAGAAGCTGAAATATAGCAATATGCCAGTAATAAAACCCATTTCACTGCCAAAAGCCTCATAAATATAGGAAAAAGAAGCACCTTTTGCGTGGGGCATTATTGAACCCAGTTCACCTAATTCCATTGCAATAATAATTGCAAGTACTCCAACAAGAACAAAAGCTATAAGTGCATTAGCCCCTGCCAGTGCTATGGTAGTGCCACTTAAAACAAATATGCCTGCGCCTATAATAGCTCCCAGCCCCACTGCCGTTGCCACAGGAACACTGATAAATTTCTTATCTTTCATTTAAGTATAAAAGATTATCCCGGTACAGTAAATAAATATTGTTGTTTATTAATTTTCTGAACTGGCCAATTCAGTATAATATTGGCCGCATGCACATACCCTTAAACATTTACATTCAATATAACATGATTGAATACAAAAAATAATATACACATGATACATATTTTTTTATGGCAAAAATATTAATTCTAGCACGGAAAGGAATCCTACATGACTAATATTCAGGATGTAATTACGGTCACCACACCAGAGGTATCGGGCATGATTGTCGTGCGCACGATTGGCACAGTATTTGGGATCGTGGTAAGGAGCCGCGGATTGGGAGGCAATGTAGTAGCGGGGCTCCGGTCTCTTGCAGGTGGAGAGATCAAGGAATATACTGCTATGTTGACTGAGGCCCGTACCCATGCGGTCGGACGGATGAAGGCCAATGCCAGTGAACTGGGGGCTAATGGAGTTGTTGCTATGCGATTTGACTCCTCAGAGATCGGCCAAACCATGAGCGAAATTGTAGCATATGGGACAGCAGTGGTGCTGGAGCCAGTCTCCGGGAATCATTAAGAACTCCACTGTTACCCGGGCGATAACCATACGGGAATTTATAGCCTATATGCAATGCTATTCAGATATTCTATATTAATGGTTTAAAAGAACTTATTTGATTTCTTCAATATTATCTGAAAATCTTTTATACCAGTCGAGTCCATTATTATCTACTATATGTAATTCAACAGGCGCATCGATATACTTTAACACTTTAATATTTATTTCATCTTTTAAGTCCTTATTACTTTCCAGCACCAGTATATCTATATCACTTGAAGCGGTTGTATTTCCTGTTAAAACAGATCCAAAAACGAAAACCCTTGCATTATTATCTATGTTTTTGACTAATCTATAAACTTCTTTGCACGCTTCCCGATAATTTTTTAGATAATTTAATTTTTTTAACTCATATTCTATTGACATATTTATTAAATACCTCAACTATAAATTTATATACATTTTTTGTTTCTTTTTCGTCAAATTCAAACGGCATATACCTCGCAGAAATATAAGCATCTGTTAACCTGCCTATATAAAGTAAATCCTTCTCATTATTAACAAGGTCTTTTATATTATCATCTAACTCGGATAATTTATTTATTAATTCTTTCAATGAATGTGTTCTTGGATAGTAACCTAATTTTATTAGCATCTTATACTTTAAAATTAACTCACAATATTGCTCAAGATTAAAAATAGCAAGGTCATATTTTTTAATATCTATTAAGTGTCCTCCTTCTTCAAGAAAATCACTGGCTCTTTTCCTTAAAATTTCAGCTTCACTAAATGACAATTATATCCTTTTAATATTTTATAGCCTTATTTAAATATTATGTATAATTCTGTGCCCATCCCATGTTGGGTTGTGACAATAGTTATTTGTACTGATATAGCGTATTTTTTTGAATATTTGCTTTATTTTCCCTGTACGTTTTAGTATGTGATCATCTTCCTAGATAAATGCTTTGATTTAAGCTCTTCTCTTTTATATCGCTATTTCCCTCTTCAAAATCTAGGAAGTTTTTATCTTAATACTCATATCATTTATTCTGCTCATTCAAAGAGACAACATTCTCTGTTGTTAACGATTAAATTTATTGGTAACAGAGGGGTTTATATTTACACATAATTACATACACAACCTCTATATATAAAATTGTCGTAATTTCTCCTATGACTGAAGTCATAGCTTCCTTGCGAGGGGATCGTGAATTACAGTACATTGATTTGTTATGCGCAGGAGCCGGGAAGTATAATAACCAGTATCTGGTGTCTGAAACGTAATTTATTTGAATAAAAGCCAAATCAAATATTTGTTATATAATTAAAGTAAAAAATATCTTAAAATTAAAATTTAATAATTAAAATAATTTTATTCCGGCCATAAACATCGAGGTTATTGACGCATACATAGAAAGGTCTGAGGCTGTGGATGTACCTCCTCCTTTGTATGAAATATACATCACATTATAGAAATATTCTACAAATGGATTCCATACAAAATTGTGTACGTAAGGCTGTACGAAGTATATATCATCAGGAACCGGCAGCCACATATATGCATACTGGTCGTATGTAAGGTTCTGTACATGGTACATAGCCTTCTCCTGGGCAGATACATTTTCGAAATCCAGGGTAGAGAATATAGATTGCAGCGATGAATTGTCTACCCATGCCTTATTCCCTATCCCACCGTTGGACACGTCCATGACCGGTATAAGTTGCTGTCCGACTGCATCAGAGTAATCAGGCTCCCATGCCAGATCCACGAAATGTGGGGTCACATTAGCTGTTGACCATCCACCGACTATAGATTCTGTTACAAGTTTGGTATTAAACGTCAATCCAATCTGTGCAAACGAATCTATTGCTGCTGTGAGCTGGGCGTTCTCTATACTCGTTGCAGGCGATAAGCCTGTCAGTGTAAATGTGTGAGAAGCTAAATTTTTCCCGCTCAGGTTTCCAACTCTAGTTCCATTTGCCAGTTTTACGTAGAAGCCCATTTGCTGGCCAGCTAGTGATATATTCTGAGCTGCACCTTTCAGATCCTGGGTAGGCAGTGAATAGTTATTTGGATTGTAGAATGCATTTCCATAACTTGGCGAGAGCGGTCCGAGTTCCTGGTAAGCTACGGATGTACCGTTATAATTATTATCATACACTTCAGCTTCAGCAGTATAATTCAATGCGTCGTATAAAGCTTGTCTGAAATAATAGTGTGTTGCATAATTCATTCTAATTTAATAATTATCCCATAATAAATTTAAAACTTAAAAGGAAAACCCCCTATATAGTGAAATATAGGGGTGATTTGCTTTGACCCCACAAATCAATAATAACCTAAACTCTGAGCTTATTTAGGGAACATTTGAATTATTATCCAGTATTTGGCGAAAGATTTATTTGCTTATATGTGTTCCCTATATACAGAACATGACAAGGGAGATAAAAAAGGTTGGAAAATATAATTACGTTTATGAGAGCAGCATGGTATGGGATTCAGAACACAGTAAAAGGCACAAGGTTTCCAAATATGTTGGAAAGGTAATTAATGGTGACATAGAGAATCCTAAAAAAGTAAGGGAGGTTGTATCAATCCATGGAATATATGAGATTGGCCACCTTGAGCTCATATTCTCCCTTATGAAGGATGTATTGTCATTATTAAGGGAAGAATATCCTGATGATTATACGAAAATTGTTGCTTTCTCCCTCAACAGGCTAATATTCCCTTTGCCGTTGAAGTCCATAAAATCATGGATAGAGAAAACATGGCTTTCCAGGACAATACATGAACTATCACCAAAATCATTGTCATCTATGTTAAAGCGCATAGGGCAGGATCAGGATAAGCAGAAGAGTATCTATATGAAACTGATGAAAAAGAATGAGGTCATAGCCTATGATACATCAGCCTTATTCTCCTATTCACCTGGAATAAGGATGGCAGAGTTCGGGCATAACAACAATGACATCAATCTTCCAATGATAAGGATCATTATGGGATTTTCAAGGTTGAGGAATGAGCCATGCTATATCCGCCTGGTACCTGGAAGTATTGCAGATATTGATACATTAAGAAAGACGGAGGAAGAGCTCTCACCGGGAACTCTATTTGTTATGGACCGTGGATTCATAGATGACAATAATTTTAGCAAAATGGATACGAATGGATTGTACTTTATAACACCATTGAAAAGGGATTCAAAGCTCCCTGACTATTCCATAAATGGAGATAATTTCTTCATGTTCAGAAAAAGGGCTATAAGATACTCTTCCACTACTATAAAAAACTATGATATTCATGTATTCGAGGATATATTGCTCAGAGCCATGGAGGAGAATGAGTACTATTCGCTTGTTGACTCCGGGAAGAAACCTGTATATTCACCTGAAAAGGCAGGAAAGATTGCACTTATCACCAATGTAAGGGAAAAGCCGCAATCAATATTTGAATTATACAAGTTCAGGAATGACATAGAGGAATCATTCGATGTATTCAAGAATCTTTTGCAGGTGGATACACCATACCTGAGGGATGATGATACATTAAAAGGGTATGTATTTGTTTCTTTCATATCCCTCATTGCATATTACAGGCTCTTGAAGTTGTTAAAGGCAAAGAAAATCAATAATAAAATTAGTGTAAAGGATGCTCTTCTGCAGCTGTCAAAGATATACCTTACTGATGTTGGAGATAGAATAATAATGGCAGAGATACCAAAGAAAGTCAGGGAACTTGCTGAAATCCTGGAACTTAAACCGGAGCTGTTCCCTAAAAATGTGCCGAGTTAAGGTTCCATTTATAATACATCCCACTGCTTATTGAATATTTCCTGCATGTTTCAATAACCTTTCCAGTATCTTCTATTTCTTTTATTATTGCAAGTTTTTCCTCTGCTTTCCATTTTCTTCTTTCACCCATCATATACCATTCCCCCTTATGTTATATATTTTACTTAATATATAATTGCCTCTATAAGAAGACTTTGTATCGTCATTTAAGGGGGCAGACCAATAACAGGGGGTTTATATTTACACAAAATTCGGGACACAACCCGCATGTCTCTAATAATAATGCAGAATATCATTAATTTTTGAATAAATAGCATGATTTTATTTTCTATTCAACCACAATTATATACCAATGTTGCTTTATGAGATACAAAACTTATGAATTTTTCAGTATTATCAGAACATTAAAAATATAATGTTTATAGCTTAGGCTAATGATGCAATAATTATGAATATATTTTCATGCGATTATTATTCATTCATCCATTGTTATTCATTATTCTCTTCCATTTTCTATTTCCCATGGCTATTAAAAAGTCCATGAGTATGATATGTGATAAACCACAGATTCTCCTTATAAGATTAATAAGGATCCATAGATTATATACCAGTATAGAAAAGAAATATAAACAATACCTTATAACCATTCTATTTGAATGTGTTTTTTCCCTTATATCTATTTTCCTTGATTGGTAACCATTCTCTATGCCCCATCTTTTTCTATATAATTCTGCAAGTTCCATAACATTATTTTCATTAACATTAATATTTGTATAAAAAGAGAAATCATGCTTTTTGTCTGAATAATATATAATATGGACAAAATTAGAATAAGTTTTGTTTAATGACCCTATATTATCCCTTATTACAGTGAATAGAAATTCATTGCCATATATGTCTTTACAGTATTTCAGATCCATATTCTTAAACTTTTTAACCTTATTGTTATCCTTTGTAGGTATAATATATTTCAATTTCATTGAATTTACTGTATTCATAACATTGGAATCTAAGTAGCCTCTATCCATTAATACTGTATTTATTTTAATCCCAGGTGACAATGCATGCCCTATAAGCATTCTAACTTCCTTTGCATTGCCAATTCCATCCAGTGGATGCTTTATTATTCCTGATAATGCAAATCTGTTATTGCCTACACAATCCAATGTTGCAAACCTGTATGCCATGTCTGTGCCTCTAAATTTATGGAATGGTGCATCTATTAAATATTTATTATCATTGCCTGTATATGGCTCATCATGCTCATCTATTGCTACATTAACAGGCTTATTGAATATATTTAATTCTATAGCCATTTTAACAGTATTGCCAATAAGCATTGTTAATACTGAATATTTGTTCGCTTAATTCATATACTATTATATCTCATCCATTTTATACTTCCATCTGAAGATTACCGGGGACCTGTTAATTTCTTCAAAGTACTTATCAATCCTTTCCTTCAATTCATCAATGGTATTTACCCTGATCTCACGTAGCATGGTTCTGGCAAGCTTGCTGAACAGCATTTCAACAATGTTCAGCCATGAACCATGCTTAGGGGTAAAGACAAACTCAAACCTGTTCGGGACTGTTAATAAATATTCCCTTGTTTTATCTGATGTATGAACCTTCAGGTTATCCAGTATTATCCTTATTTTTTTATTTTTTGTATATGATGAATCCAGTTTCTTAAGGAATGCTATGAAATCATCGCTGTTGTGTGTTCTGCTGACTATCTCGGTAACAATGCCTGTATGCAGGTCTATCCCTGCTAAAAGCGATAGGGTGCCTAATCTCCTATACTCATAATCCCTTGTTACAGAAGGGTGTTTTCCGGGAACAGGAGGAAGCTCTTTAGATGTCAGGGATATTGCCTGTATTCCTGGTTTTTTGTCAAATGATAATGTTACTGTATCCCTTAGCTCGGGTATTATAACACCATTGTTTACCATATCAATTTCCTTATATACATGGAGCACAGTAGCCATCTTTTCCTCAAAATTATTGTCCCTCTTTTCCACATAGTACCTTACCTTATGTGGCTTTATCTCTGCATTGTTTAATATTTCATATACAGTTGACCTGCTTATATTCTTAAGTGAAGGATTATTCTTCCTTATATAGTCTACCATTATCGTATATGACCATAGCTCATCAGGATAACCATGATCTGATGGCTTTGTGCATGCAAGGTTAATGATCCATGCCTTATCATCATCTGTTATTATTCTGGGCTTTCCAGGCCTTGGAAGGTCATTCAATGCAGCATCCAGCCCAAATTCCCTTAACTTTGAAAGGCATTTCTTTACTGTATTTTTGTTAATATTGTTTCTTGCTGCAATTCTGTCATCGCTGTAATCCTCGAGGTAATCAAGTATAATTGATAATCTTATTACCTTTCTCTTCTCCTCCTTCATTGATGATTTAATTCTCCTGAGTTTATCAAGATCTTCATCTGAAACGTCAGGCTTCGGGTATTTTCTTTTAAAAACCATTTCTATCATAAATATAATACAAACAGATATATAAATATAGACTATTAATTAAGCGAATGATAATCTAGCTTCATATAACCTTTTAAATAATGTGTCTCCTGATGGAGTATGTATGGTATTGTAATTCCTTACATATGTTTCTATATACATTTTATTTGCTATAGCATTCCTTATTGTATTTACAATATCTCCTGAACTGTATTTTGACTGTGCATGTATATTATTTGAAAAGATACTGGCCATCCGGGAAGAGTAAAACTTTTTAACCTTATTGGCATTTAAATCCGGAGGGATGATGTTGTTGATCATAATTCAAAATTATTCCCTCCAATTTTAATTTTGTCATAAACTTAATTTACCTTGTAATAGATAAAACTACATAGATTTACAAAGAAATTAAATTAAATGGTAAGACATGCGGAGAGACTGAGTTATTCATAATATTCATATATTATAAACCGATATGCATTATAATGGATTATGAATACAAAAAAAGGGAAGAAAAATATCTATCACTTGATGCAAAAGTAAATATATCTAAAGTTGTAATTGATGACGCTATGGATGACTTTATCCGTCCAGCAGTCTTATGGTCTGCTGGAAAAGATTCTACAGTTGTGCTGGATCTTGTAAAGACGGTAGCCAGAGATCGAAAAATGGCTATTCCACCGGCAATATTAATAGACCATGGCCAGCATTATGATGAAACCTACAAAATGGTTAAAGATATATCAAAAGAATGGGGCTTTAAGGTTATTTATGCCAGAAACGATAATTTTTTATCCAAAGTTGATAACAATAGAGTAAACGTTGATGACTTGAATGAAGATAACCATGAAGAATTAAGGAAAATTAATTTTGATTTCAGCAAAAAATATATAGATTATGGTTTGGAAACACTGGAAGGGAACCACCTCCTCAAAACGGCTCCGTTTAACGATGTTATACGTAGGTACAGATTTGACAGCCTTTATACAGGGGTAAGGTGGGATGAAAATGAAGCCAGGTCAAATGAAGTTTTTATCTCTGAGAGAACTGACCCTGACCATGTGAGGGTGCAGCCTGTTATAACTTTCAGGGAGAAAGACATATGGAAATATATGTTTGATAATAAATTGCCAATACATCCATTATACTACAAGGGCTACAGGTCAATAGATGGCAAATATGATTCCACCAAAACCAGCGACAGTCCTGCATGGGAACAGGATCTGGAAAATACGGCTGAAAGGGCTGGAAGGGCACAGGACAAAGAAAATATGATGGATCAACTTAGAAAGTTCGGGTATATGTAATGAAACCACATATAATAATAATTTTAATGGATACTTTGCGGAAAGATGCCTTTGATAAATGGTTAAAGGAATACAATGGAAAATACAAATCAATAGTTGAAAATTCATTTATATTTGAGAATGCAAGGTCTCCCTCTTCGTGGACTTTGCCTTCACACATTTCTTTATTTACAGGTTTGTACCCATCCGAACATGGAATACATGAATTATATAATAAGTACAGGGTACTGGATGTTATAAAGATGTCCACAGAATATAAGGGAAAGCTTTTAATGGATTTGGCTAAGGAAAATGGATATTATACATCTGGATTTTCATCAAATTCCATTCTTTCATATTCAGGTGTTCCTGACCATTTTAACAATTTTGTCCATATTCAATCGAAATTCTTTGAGCCAACAGGAAAGTTTAATCTAAAAGCGTTTTTATCCAGAGAGGATATGGATAAATATTTACAGATTAAACCTTAACTCTTCATTTTTTACGTAATATGTCCAGGTCTACCCCTAATTTTGATATGAGTTCCTTTGCCTTCTTCGGTATTTCGCTTACCATCTCAGTTTTCCCTGTACTGTATATTTTTATCCTGGAAAGAATGAGTAGAATATCCCTCACACTGTATTTTCCATCTATCGTGTTAAGTACCTGGAAATGCAGGTAAAGTGAGAGTAAATTCAAAAACATGTAGGATGAAAGCATGTGATCATCTCGGATATATGATCTATCTGCTTCAAGGTCATTCTTGTATACATTGAAAGCGTATTCAACATATTCACGTTCTTTGTACAATCTGTATATCCGTTCCGGTTCATCAATAATATCGGATAAAAGGTAAAGCTTTCCAAAATCACCGGAATGATCGTAGTATGATGATTTTGACCTGATATTGTCATGGATTCTTATGAGGTAGTCCCTCTCCTCCTCTGATTTCAGGACAGGGTCTTCGAATACATATACACCATTCTCAGGCTTCCAGTACTTCACAGGCTTTCCATTGTACATGAAAACATTAAGGAAATCACCGCTTTCCGGTATAATGGAAGAATTCCTCCTCAATGGTATGATGTAGCTAAGATGCCTCCTCTTCAGCTTTTTAATATTGTCTGCGGAGAAGAAGCCCTTATCTGCTACTATAACGCATCTTTCCACGCCTGCTATGTCTATTGTATTTGCCATAGCTGATACATCCCTTATTGAGCCTGGAAGTATCCTTATGAATGTGGGTACAGTCCTTGTTGATGAGAACAGCATCATTACATTGATCTGTGGAAGGTGTATCTCCTTTGAATTATGGCCAGGCTCAAGGAATGATATGTTCTCTGACCTGGAGAATATTGCTGTTGAATCCATTAAAACATACTCGCCCTTTTCTGTGAGCTTTCTCATTACTGCTACCATGCCTTCCTGTGGCAGTGATGACAGCATTCCTGAAATGGACCCGGGAGACATGGATTCATTATACATTCTTGAAAGGTATGTTTTCTCATATAGATACCTTAAGGACTTCATTGGTAGCGGCTGTATATCCCTGAGTATTACATATATTATTATCCTCTCATACATATATGGAAATACCTGCTTCAGTACCGGGAGTATTGTCTTCCCTGCTATTCCATACAACAATGCAATATTTCCATATTCATAGTCCCCACTTATGCCTGAAACATCGCTTTTCTTTATTATTCCAGCAGGTGTTACAACCCCAAGGTATTTCCCTGTCACTTTCTTTGCCCTTTTTAGATCCTTATCATACCTGCTTGATGATTCATATGCATAATACCTGTCACCGAACCTCCTTATCTCTATCCCCTTCCCCTTATGTTTCAATACCCAATCTGGCATATTATTCATATAACGTATATATACGTAATATGTATATAAATATTTCTCTAATCAAATGTGGTAATAAACCCGGTAAAACACTAACTTACTATTACATAGATGGAGAGAGAAAATGTGACATATAACGTAAAAAACTAAGAGTTAAGGGTTAAATCAAAAGTAAAGGCGGCACAATTTCTCATCAAAAAACACCCTTTAAAAGCGGCTGTATACATTTCCATGATACTGTTCAGGCACGGCGATCCAACATATAAAGGTTATAAAGAGATCCTGAAGAGCTTTGCAGATTCAACACATTTTATCTCTCCACAGTTTTTTTTCTTCAACTTTATGGAAATGCATGACCCATATATTAAGCATGTTGGTGATGTAAATACAAAAATCGAATACGCATTTGGCTATAAAAAATTAAACAATAGAACATTAAATAAAATGAAAGAGATATATTTTACCCAGGCAGGTAAAATAACATCCATATTTGATGCAATAATATCAAAATTAATTGATGAAAAACAGCTGGATAATTCAATTGTTATAATAACATCAGATCATGGGCAGGGTTTTAACGAAAAGGGATATGTAGGACATGGAATATATAATTATGACGAAATATCAAGAATACCTCTATTTATACATATCCCTTCAAGTCTAATAAAAGTAAACCAATATGATAAATATACAAACACAGGTTTGGTAAATTTATTTGATTTTATAAAAGATATAATAGCAAATGAGAATGTTTCACTAAGGAAGTTAAAATCTGAGATAGTGTTATGCGAATCATATGGTATTCAGGGTGATATACATCTATCCCCAAAGTATGAGAATAGACCGGATTTTAATAAAATTAAAAAAAAGATAGATATTCCACGCAAAACTCTGTTTAAAGGCAATATAAAATTAACTTTAAATGCAGATGGAACTGTGGAAGAATTCAACGGAAATAGATATGATTACAGAGAATTGACAGATTATTTATCAATTTTTAATGTGGATAAATACTTCAAAATCCCTGAAAATGAAGAGACAAGCCAGAAATATAATAATAAAAATATTAATGGAATGAAATATTTATAAGCTAAATATAAAACAGGATACAACCCTATAAGATTATTGCGTTAATGTTCTGCTTTTCCCATTCTATAGCAATTTTCCATAGTAACGGGTGTACATCCATAGCATATATCAATCAATCAATTTTTTCTGTATTTTATTAAATTCATATTCATTTTCATTAATTTCATTGGTATATTCTACATTGATAGTCTACATTATTTTCTGTAAATTGTAAATAACCTTACTGTCTGTTAATTTCCCCCATAAATGCTATATGAGAAATAACCTATACTAAAAATCAATCTGGATTTATCCAGATGTATAGGGAGGGGGAGTTAATAATAACTGTACTTACGTACTGTTCTGTGAATCTCCCCTGATTCATCATTGCTAATAAGCATTCTCTTTCCAATGGGAAAGTAATAGGTGTATGCTTAATGAATCTTTAATCCCTGTATATGTATGGGTGGAGGAAATATAAATGTTGTCCGTAGGTATAGATACGCATGAAAGAATACATTATGCAGAAATACAGGATGAAAAAGAAAACAGGCTATGGCATGGTAAAATAAGGAATATAAAAGAAGATTTTGAATTTCTAATAGATAAAATAAAGAAAATAGAGAATAATAATAATGGTAAGGTTCAATTTATATTTATGAACCCCACAGGGAATTACCATATTCCATTGAAATATTTCTTAGAGAATAATAATTTTACTGTATATATGGTAGATGCAAGGAAAACATTGCATTTAAGAAATATGATGAACCTTAATACTATTAAATCTGACAGTGAAGATGCACATGTATTAGCAGCAACACCATGGCATGATCCAAGATACAGGGAATATACAGGCCATAACAGATCTTCATTGTCCAGTATTTCAAGGGAAAGGAATGTTGTTGTTAAAAGTATTACTGCAATTAAAAATTATATACATAGTGACCTCGCAGCTGTATTCCCTGAATTTACAGATTTGTACAGTATTGATTCTTCAACAGGATTAGCAATACTATATGAATATGCAACACCGTATAATATTGTAAATGCTGGTATTGACAATATTATAAAATTAATAAAAAAAGCCAGTAAAGGCCATTATAATATGGAAGATATCAATAAACTAATGGAAATATCTGAAAACAGCATAGGAATACCTGATGAAGATGATGCATGATCTGTTCCCCCAAAATTTGGACAGTTTTTTAGTGTAATATTGAGACACTTTCATTCCTCCTGCTTATATTAATTTTCCTGTTTTTCAATCCCCTTTCTTTCTTTTTCTTTCTCTCTTCCAGAAACTTATTCCTGAATTCCTCACTGCTGTTCCATTGCTTTTCAAATTCTACAGGTGTTAAATAGCCTATAGAAGAATGTGGCCTGTAATTATTGTAATCATTGAATGCGTATTCTATTAATTCCTTAGCATCTTCATAGCTTTCAAGGTCATTCTCCATATATAATCAGTTTTCAATGAATTGTGGAATGATTTGATATCCCCATTGTCCTCAGGTGTCTGCTTTTTAATGTATTCACGTTTAATATTCAGTAACCTTACAGTATCTTTAAAGCTTTTAGCTATATACTGTGTTCCATTGTCTGTCCTCAGTACCAGATTGCTAAGATTGGAATTACTGTACCTTATTGCATATGCCTCTTCTATTGGCCTTATACAGTCATTAGCTGTGCATGTCCTTGAGAAATTATATGAGATCCATCTTTTGGAGAAGCAATCCTTTACAACCATTAAATAGTACATCCCATTATATGTGCTTACATAGTGTATATCTGTTTCCCATAGCTGGTTTAGAGCTGAAGGCTTTGTTAAATTCCTTTTGTTTGTCCTGTTCTTATGCTTTGCATATGGTAATTGTAAATTCCTAGATTTTATAATTCTCCTTACTGTTTTTATGTTTATATTTATTCCTTCATTCCTTAATACAGCCCATATTCTCCTGTGCCCGTATGTCACCCTATTTCCTGATATATCCAGTACCTTATTTATTGTATTTTCAGGTATCCTGGATTTCCTATGCTTTGCTGTAATTTTCCTGTTATAGTAGATGTATGATCTCTGTATTTTAGCAATTTTAGAGAGCCTTGATACTGATAGCTTATTCCTAAGGTTATTTACTGCTTCCATTATCTCTTCCCTCTGTAATTTTTTTTTAATTCGTCTATAACTAAAGCCTGGTCACCTACCAGCCTCTTTAATTTCTCAATCTCCTTCTCATACCCGTTATTTCCTCCAGAACCATAGAATCCCTGTTTTCCCGATTCTATAAATTTATCCCTCCATTTATAGAAGCTGGCTATAGATACTCCATGCCTCCTGCATAGCTCTGCTATATTATTTGATGTAAATGATTCCATTACTATTGCTACCTTTTCATCTGCTGTAAATTTCTCCATTATATCACCTCATTATATTCCAATTTATATTTATCAATTTCTATATATTCCGCTTGATAACTGTCCAAATAATAAAGGGTACGCACCATCTATATTCTCAAGAGCCGATATGTTTATATCTGTATTTTCCATATTTTATTACCTCCCTGATCAAAAGAGGTATCCTTCTCTGTTATTTAATGATTAAATTCATTGATAACAGAGGGGTTTATATTTACACATAATTACATGCACAACCTTATTAACTGCTTATTCAGTAATTCCAGTGTTTCAATGTTTATATCTATGTCGTATTTTACTGCATTATTTGTATTGCTGTTTATTAAGATATTTCTTATTTCACTGTGTTTACTATTACTGATATATTTTATTTTATAATTGTTTTCAATGATTTTTTCTATATTATTTATTATACCAATAAAATACTTAGAATCTGTATTTACTATATCAGTTAATCCGGGGTATAATAAATCTAAATCCCTTATTAGCTGGTTCTTTATCATTGCTATTTTCCTGTTTATTCTTACATATGTGTATACCTATTCCTTAAGATTTGTGTAAGTATTTTCAGTATTTTTTTCCATAGTAATTATATTGTTTTTACGTATTATAATATATTTTGCTATTGCTTCTGCATCTATCTTGTCTGTCTTATTCTTCCTTATCCTTGAACTCTTCAACAGCTTTGTTTCCATTGGATTCAATAGTATTATATTGCAATTATTGTTTATTAGATACGTATACAGGTTAACATGGTATATCCCTGTGGATTCTATACCTATTTTTATATTTTTATATTTCTTTATTATTCTTAGAAATTCACTGAAACCATTGTTGTTATTTATTAATATTCCCCTTTTTATTACACTCAATTCACTATCTATAATGCAGTAATCAAACTTTTTCTTGGCCAGAGCTATTCCAACATATATCATATAACCTCCAGACCAGTTCATACTATTCCTTCCCATATTCCAACAGTCTTGCTTATTATCGGTGCATTTGCACAATATACATTATTTTTATACCTGAATATGAAAAGGGAAATACATACTATCTAAGGTGGATTAAACCACAAGGAGAATTCAGTATTCCCTGATCATTGCCATAATGGAGTTATGGTTAAAATCATTATACAAGCATTTGTATAAGAGGTTATATATTCGCTTGTTATATAATATTACCCTAATAGAAGTAGAATGAATCAGAAGATTAAAGAATGAAAATAGATTAAGGTTTAATATAAGATAAAGGTGAAAATGAGATGAATTTTTATATAGAGTCCTTCAAGAGATATAGAAAGAATTATGTAAACTATTTCAGTGTTATGTATAACTTAAGAAAAAATAAATCAATCATTAAGGTAAAATTAAGAGATGGGCAAATACATAACTGGAGTAACTGGAAAGTAAAAATGTACAACGCTATTACCTTAAAAGCACATTCTAATGTTAATATCGACGTCAATTCTAATGACGACTTGATTGCCGGAACCATTAAATTCACATATAAAAAAAGGCCATTGGTCTTCTCGGTAGATGAATGGACTGATATAATAGAAGTATTCATCGAAGAAGGTTATAAATTTTTGGATGTAGAAAATGAAAATGTTATTGATATTGGCACCAATATAGGTGATTCAACTATATATTTCGCGGTGAGTAATGCTAAGAGAGTTTTAGGACTGGAACCATATCCTCACTCTTATTCGATAGCATTAAAAAATCTTGAACAAAACGATATCGGAAAAGAAAAAGTTATTTTGTTGAACGCAGGGTATGGGGAAGATGGTTTGATTAAGGTTAAAATGGACGTAACCAATACTCACGGCACTAATTTAAAATCTTCCAATGAGGGAACGGAAATCAGGACAATATCTCTAAAGACACTATTAAAGGAGTATGATTATGAGAGTCCAGTTTTAAAGATGGATTGTGAAGGCTGTGAGTATAATTTACTTAAAGAGGATAATGATACATTAAAAAAATTTAAAAGAATGCAAATAGAGTATCACTATGGTTATGAAAAATTAAAGGAAAAACTTGAAAATTGTGGGTTTGATGTAACGTTCACAAAACCAGTACAGATTTATAACAAAGATGCAAGCAATCCAAATATGGTTATTGGTCAGATCTACGCAAAATTACCTAACGATTCCTAATATCAATGTTAACATGATTAATTGAATATCCCTGGGCTAATTCTTCTCGAGGAAGTTGGATTAGATACAAGAAAATAGACACTTATATTAGATTATTGAATTAAATTTTACCTATTATTTTCTCCTTGTATGTTATGTTGAAATTCGCTTTTCTCACAATTAAAAATATAATATAAAATTAGGTTTTGTTAATTTGTTATTATGCATTCTTACTTTCACCGGACTCGTTGATGTCATTGTGTTTATTAATAAGTTCTTTAATTTTTTCAAAACCTATATTTATTTTTTTTAGTTTCTACTATTCAAGCACGTTTCTACATATGATATGATATTTTGGCAAGTTTTTAAGAAGTCTACCCATTTTGTAATGTCATAAATTTTCTTTTTTATTATTTGCTTTTTTGAATGCATTATATAATTTCTCAGATTTTTGTATAATGTTATTTTATTACCATCAAGGTTAACATTCTCTTTAAATTTTATTATTTGATCATCGCTGAGCATTGAAATAAGCTCTCTAAATAAAATTAATTCGTCATAAAAATGGAGTTCATCGAGTACATTTGTTTCAATATTGTTTTTCTTGTTACAATCAAACCGTTTTATTGCATCTCTTATATGTTTCTCTATACAGGGTACCTTAATTTTCATACTTTCTAGGAAATTTTTAAGTTCTTCTTCGTTATTGCCATACTTGTTTTTACATTTTAAATATTCACGTATTGCGATTTCGCAGTAAGCTATTTGTGTGTAAATTGCGCTTAAAACTAATGGCTTATTAAGATCTGAATAGTGAATCATATTTGTTATTTTGTTACCGGTCAAAACGAAATAGAAGTCTTTATTTAAAACCTTAACTCCCCAACTTTTTAGGGAATATATTTGTACCTAATTGTTCATCTATCCTTTCGGATGATGCAGGAACCTCTGAAATAATTTCCTTACTGTTGTGTACAATCCTGTAAACCCTTGAATATTTTAATAATGCATCCTTTACAGATAATTTATCAGTCAATCCTGCGGCCCTTATTAACACAAATATTGAGTAATATATGTATAATGATACAAATGAAATAAAGAAATATCCCCTTATGGAATCATCATTGCTCAAGTATGACTTGTCATTTTCCAATTCATTCTTCATAGCATCAAATGACTGTTCTATCTCTTCCCTCTGCTTATACATTAGGTATATATTTTCAGGTTTGTCATCTATATTTGACAATATTGCAATCTTGCCGAATACTTTAGATGCACTATTATAATCATCCTGGCTCTTCTTATTGTCAGCTATCAATGATATGAATGTATTTGCCTCCTCTGACATCAACAGCTGGTCCTGAAATATGTATACATAATATTTTCCATATTTATATGATGTACAAAGTATTCCCCTGTCCCTGTACATGAAGCTTGACTTGAATATAGCATTATAATCAATAATCTTATTATTCCTCCTCAATGGCATTATGAATTTATTATTTATTTCATCCGCTAAGGAATATGATGCAAACCCCCTGTCCATTACTAATACTCCATTAAAATTAATCTCTTCCAGTACCTTCCTTAAAGATTTTATATCCCTTACAGAACCATCCAATGATTTAAGGAAAACAGGCTTATAGTAATCTAAGTCAAATACCATTGCAATATTTATCTGTGGTATATACTCATGCTCATGGTTATGCCCCTTCTCTGCCATATTTATATTCTCTGACCTTGAGAATATTGATGATAGATCAAATGCAAGCTTCATGGAATCGTGCATTA
The DNA here is from genome assembly GCF_002078355.1 of Ferroplasma acidiphilum. NCBI lineage: Archaea > Methanobacteriati > Thermoplasmatota > Thermoplasmata > Thermoplasmatales > Ferroplasmaceae > Ferroplasma > Ferroplasma acidiphilum. Next base: position 908,489 of record NZ_CP015363.1, read on the forward strand.
AATCATTGAATAGATCATACTGGCTGCTGATATCTGAACCTGTTTCAATAAGAAGGTCTGTCAATGTATTGGGCGATACATGCGCATTGATATATCTGGACATGTACAGTTTATCCCATCTTTCCTTAATGCTTTTCATCGGTGTATAGCTTATTAGCCTTACCACTGACATTGCATATATTGATTCCCATGTATCCGGGAAGTATTTCTTCAATAGTTTTATTATATCCTTTGATACAGAGTATATTAATTCTGAATTTCCATATTCATACACAGACCTGGAATTGTCATTGCTTACTATGCCATTCTCTGTAATTCTTCCAATGTAATCAGATACTTTCCTTGCACCATGCTTTTCCTTATCATATTTAGTTGTTGAATGGTATAAATAATAATTGCCGTTTAGCCTCTTCACCTCAAGTGGAATCTTCCTTTTCCTTTTTTCTTCTTGCAGTACATCCTTTACCCATTCTTCCATATACCCTATATAGGGAATATATAATATTAATGTTTGCATTGCTATATAACTGTAAAAACATAATGACTAAAAATAATAATGGATGTATTCCCTATAAATTTGTGGAGTTAAGGTTTAAAAAATAATTAAAAGTTTCTAATATTCCATACGATTCTGAGAGGTTGTGTATGTAATTATGTGTAAATATAAACTCTCCTGTTACTAATGAATTTAATCATTAAATAACAGGAAAGTATACCTCTTTTGAACACAAGGAGGTAATAAAATATGGAAAATACAGATATAAACATATCGGCTCTTGAGAATGTAGATATAGATAGAATATTAAAGGAAGCAATAAAAGAGAAAATAGAGAAATTAATGGAAACAGAATTAAATGCATATCTAGAGGAAAATCCAGGAATAAAGAATGGAAAATATAAAAGAGATTTAAAGACAAAGTATGGTGAAATAAAACAGTTAAATATCCCCAGAGACAGGGATAGCAATTTCCATACAAAGGTAATAGAGCCCTATAACAGATCAATAGGAATAGAGGATCTTATAGTATCAATGTATTCCAATGGAATATCTACAAGGAGAATAGCAGGTATAATGGAGGATATTTTAGGAAATAAATATTCTAAATCTACTATATCAAGAATAACAGATTTAACCATAGAAGAGGTTTATAAGTTTGTTAACAGGCCTTTAGATAAACGGTATATAGCAATATTCCTGGATGGATTATTCTTCTATTTAAGAAGGGGAAATGTGGATAAAGAGCCAGTTATATTTGCTTTAGGAATTAAAGAAACTGGAGAATACGAAGTACTGGGATTCTATTTAACAGTTAAAGAATCACATAATAGTTATAAGGAAGTATTAGAAGACCTTTATAGCAGGGGATTAAAGGAGCCATTATTGATTGTAGCAGATGGAATAAAGAACTTAGATGAGGAAGTAATGGAAATATATCCCAGATCAGAATTCCAGCTATGTACAATACACTATACCAGGGGATTAAAATCCAATGTAAGGGAGAGAGATATTGAGGAAATATCTATAGACGCAAATAAAATGTTTAAATGTGACAGTAAAGAAGAGGGTATAATAAAATTCAATGACTTTAAATATAAATGGGAGAGTAAGTATCCTAAGGTAATATACAATACTGAAAAGAATCTGGGAAAGCTATTAAGGTTCTATAATTATCCTTCCAGTATATGGAGATCATTGAAATCTACCAATGCTATAGAACGGTTAAATGGAGAGGTAAGGAGAAGGGTAAAAACAATATCATCATTCCCTGATGAGGATTCAGCAATGAAGGTATTCTATTATAAGTCAATAGAATACAATTCAAAGCATGCATTCAGGAAGATGAACGGATACTATAAATGCAAGGATGAAATAAAGGAAATGTTCAATAAGCGGTATCCTTTATAAATACACAAAATTATGGACACAATCTCTGAGATCAAGTCATTTGGTTTAATTTTTATAATTTTATTGCGATTTTGGGCATTTGAGTCATAATACTCTTCAATATTATCATTCTCACCTTTTATTGGAACTCTATCATAATTCTGAGTCTTATTGATTTGTATTGCATTTTTTTCACTTTGGGCTATTATTATAGGATTAGAAATATCTACTATCTTAAACATTTCATTAATTCTGGACAATAGATAATCAGATTCAATTTTATTTTTTGTCATTTCATATTCGCCTTTGTCTTATTATAAACATTAAACGTTTTTACTTTTTTAATTTTTCCGTTGTTGATCAGATAATATTCTATTTTAACATTCATCACAGCGTTTTATGTTACCATAAACTCTCGTGTTATCAACGAATTCAATAATTAAATAACAGGAAAGTGTGCCACTTCTGAGTATCAGGACAATAATATATGTGATATGAGGATAGAGATATACAGAATATAGAAATCGGAGATATTGATAAAAGAGTTAGGAACTATACTCTTATCATGCATTCAGTGTGATGAACGTATACCAAACAGCACCGATTAAATGAGTGAAATTGAAAAAAGACATACTTAATAAAGATATTATATTATTGAAGCGAACTATATGGATCCTTTGAATTGCAACCTATGTTATTTAAAACATTAATAAATATCTAAACTTGATACACATATATGAAAGATAAGCCCAAAAATTATAATTGTCTAAAACAAATAAAAAGTGCAATTTACCTAAGTAACACTCGTGGAGAAATAGGTAGAAAAGAAAGAGATTTGGAAGCCGATAAATTGCTAATAAAATATTTTAATAATTGTGACTTTGCTAGCATTGAATCGGACATTATCTCAATTGTATTTATTGATACAACTACAACGTTAACTCAGGCCATAGAATCATATAGGTATGGTCAATTTGATTCTTCTATGGTGATGATTAGAAGTGCAATAGATGCAGCAACTTATGCTTCTATAACTATGGAACCAGTATATGATCATAATTTAAAAAAATTAATTTCAATAAATCCTATTGATGGTATTAACGGTTATAAAAAATATAAGAAATTGGACAGAAGAATGAAAAAAATAACTGATAAAAAATTCTTAACCCATAATGAAACCGATGAACTTTTAAAGATTAGAAACGAAGGAAACTTTTCAGCTCATTATTTCAAGATTAAAAACGATCATTTTAATGATATTATAAAAATATATGAAACAAAACACGAATTACCCGAAGACTTACCTAGACAATTTACAACGGAAAAGGATAATCAAAGTAACCTGTTACGGGCTTTTGAGATAATAACAACACTACAGAATAATTATTTAAAATTTTATAAAATTGCATCATCTTGACTCGCTGATCTGGCATAATTTATTTTAGTTATTAATACATCATCCAGAATTGCACATATAATTTAAAAGTACAAACACAACTTTGGAGATAAACTGAGTCAATATTTGTATTAAATTGTTTCTAAAATTCAGCGCACTTGTTAGCTCTCTTTGTTTAGAATATCTACCATGTCATATATAGATGATATCATAGCATTTCCGGCATTAATAAAATAAGGACCGAGATCCTCTTTAAGCATGGTGGAGAGGTCTACTGTTCCTTTAATAAGACTTATCAGCGCATCTTTAGCATATATAGAGTGCGTTTTAATCCATTCAGATAAATCATCTACTATATTAACAGCTTGATTTCGTAGATTTTTGGAAAATGAAAAGGCAATTATAGTTCCGATTATGGAACCTATTGCTATGTACCCTACCCAGGCAGGTAGTTTCCCTAATAAACTAATAAACCCACTTATTCCAAATGTTGTAATAGAAATAATAAATAACAATAGCTCCGTAAAAACTTTATACAATATTGAGAGAAGGAAATAGATAGCTTCCGTACCGACATATGCCGCCCCTGTTACTATTGAGAGTGACAAAGATCCTGCTTCCACTGATACTATTAATTCAACCGCAGTACCTAATTCATACCTTTTCATTGTGCTAATTCCATTAAATGCTTTTTTATCTCGCGTTATAATCTTATCAATTCCTAATCCAATTCCTACCTTTAAAAAATGTACGTCATTATTATATTTATCTCTAAATTCGGATAACTCTAAATTTTCAATATTTAATTCATTATCATCTACTATTTCTATTTTTGAAAGTAGTTTTTTAGCCTGCTGAAGGGCAAGATCCATTGAACATTTCTCAGGAAGGCCTCTTGTAATCTGTTCATATACTTCGTCTTCAATTTTTCTGGGTGCGTACAATTTAACAAATGGTGAAGAAAAAATTCTTTCAGTAGACGAAAATTTACCCGAACCGACTCTGAAAGCATCTTTAACTATTATATTTGAGTCTACAACAAATTTTAATTTGGGAGCTGGTTGTTTATTTTCATTAAAAAAAAGTTGGTCGATCATATGCTCTCTAATAAATTCATATGCATCAGGTGGTAGTTCCCGAGAGACATTGGAGATAACCTTTTTTGTTTGATCATAATCCTTAAAAAGAATTTTCCAGTCATCAGGAAAATATGTATATAAATCTTCTATAAATTGATTTTTTTCATTCATTTATGGTAATTTAATTAGTGCGCATATAAAAATGTTTTCTATTGGATTATTCTCTGTGATAATGCAAATTGGCACATATTATTACATCTTTGTGGATATAAGTAATCTGGTAACAAATTTTGGTCAATGCATCGTGATAAAAATAAGAAGAATTTCATTATTATTATTATTATTATTATCATTTCCTTAAGATTCTAAAAATAGTTAGAATACAAATAATATATATGTTCTGCCTTATTCAAAATTTAACTCTTACTTAGTTTATAACAAATTAATACATTCATCCTAAAAAGAGTTGATACTTATAAACTCTCATTTCTATCGACTAAACACAGGATTACTCTGACATATTCTGTATAATAATGGCCGCTCTAATCTCTTTTCTCGTTCCGAGATAGGTCAATTATATAGAGCGAACTGTTGCTCATTCGTGGTTTGTACCACATATCACC